>JACQJN010000206.1 GCA_016205085.1 Elusimicrobiota bacterium
ACATTCTCCCCGTCTCAAAGGAAGAAGCGGAAACCCTTCGGACAAAGGGATAAGTGATGGATCCTTCATCCCTTGAATTTTGGATTAAACGTTTTTTGACTCGGTGGATGGTCCAAAATAACTGTTCTAGGCATACCCTAAGAGCGTATGCGGCCGATTTGAATGTTTTTTGCGCTTTTTTAAAGCAAAGGGGATGGCAGAATTTAATGCAGTTGGATCGCAAGAGGATCCAGGAATATATCCATGAAGCACCTGCCCCTGTCCGGAGTCCAGGCCTGATCAGAAAGATTTCGGCCTTGCGGTCTTTTTTAGGCTATCTGGTGGAAGAGGGGAAGCTGAGCCGCAATTTATTGTCGGGTCTGCGCTTTCCAAAACGAGAGAAGAGGCTGCCCCAATTTTTAACCGAACGGGAAGTGGTTAGGCTTCTTTCTTCTCCGGTTCCGCTTTCCTCCCCTCTTCGGGAAAGAGACTGCGCGTTGCTGGAGCTTCTTTACTCCAGCGGTTTAAGGCGGGAAGAAGTCTGCCGGTTAGACATTCCGGATGTGGATTTTTTTTCAGGTTTTGTGCGGGTGATGGGCAAGGGCTCTCGTGAGAGGCTTGTTCCGGTGGGACAGACGGCCCTGGCAGCCCTTCGTGCTTACCTGGAGGCTCGTGCTATGACCTTCCATCGGCAGGCGCCTTTATTTGTCAGTAGGAAGGGGGGGCGCTTGACTCCCGATTCTATTTTTTTGATTGTCAAGCGCTGGGCCAGGGCCGCCCGATTTGCCCGGAACATCACTCCGCATACATTCCGGCATTCTTTTGCTACCCACCTTTTAGATCGGGGGTGTGATTTGAAATCGGTCCAGGAGATGCTGGGCCACAGGAGCCTGGGAACCACCCAGATCTATACCCATGTGACGCTGGAGCGGCTTAAGAAAGTATATGAGAAATCCCATCCCCGGAGCTTTTAAAACATCGAAATGAAAGATAAGGTGACGTTGCTCATGGAGGAGACCGGTTGTGAGCGCCGCGAGGCGGAGCTGGCTTTGGAATTGTGCGGCTATCAGGTGGAGAAAGCCGTTCGGGAGATTCCCCGTTTATCCAGGAATATTGGGGTGGTGAAGGGACGGTTCTACTGTTCTTCTGACAATCTGTATGGTCTTTTGTGGGTGGTGCTCAATTTAAAATCACGCAGCCTGGTTCGAGCCCGGGCTGTGCTCAGCTATAACCCGGCCACTTGCCTGCTGCCTTTAGAGATGGAATGGTTTGAATTTGAAAAAAATCTTTATGCCGCGCGGCTGGCGGACGGAACGGTGCAGTCGCTGAGTCAGGAGGTGGAGCGGAGCCTCTCCGATTTTTTTCACTCCGCCGAGAGCGGATCCTTATATGAGATGGTCAAGGCGGCCAGCGAAGAGGAAAATCACCAAAGGGTGGAGATTTTTTTAGGAGAATTTTTGGGCCGCTTGTTCAGGGGTCGCTCGTTAAAACTATCTCTTAAATGCGAAGTTTTATTTTCGGGGCAATTTCAATCCGTGGGTTCCTGGGGGGGGGCGTCTACGGGGATCCTCAGAAGTTCTTTGAAATTGGAAGAAGGGTCGCGCATGGTCCAGCCTCTTGTTTTGCGGGTGGTGGTGGAGGGGGATCCCAATGGCATTCCCGCGGAAGAGGTGCAAGCGGGGGACTCTGTCTATGCGGAAATTATTGATCCGAGAGACATCGCTCAATACCTGGCCAAGCTTTTTGGAGGAAGATCGGAGCAGGGGTTGGCCCCTTTGTATGTACCGGTGGAATCTGTGGAATACGGAACTGTGCCTGCCGGAACTGCGCCCACTGCCCCAGGGAGCCCTATACACCCTCCGGGCGCGGTCCCTGGGACCGTGGGACAAGGAACTGCGCCCACGGAAATCATCCTCAGAGTTCGTTTTTCAAGGGGGGTGTGTGGAGAGGCGTGCATTCCCAAGGGAATACGCATACGGCTGACCCGTAGGTCGGAGCAAGATCCCTGGTGGAAAAAGTGGTTCGGATAAACTGAGGCTCAGTAAATGCCTACTTTAGTAGTTATCGGGGCTCAGTGGGGCGATGAAGGGAAGGGAAAGGTGGTGCATTTCCT
>JACQJN010000208.1 GCA_016205085.1 Elusimicrobiota bacterium
AACTGGGGTCTTGTCTAGGATTTGCTAGCGCAGGTCGCCTCAAATCTTTTGACCCAAAAGATTTGGGCTCTGGCCCTCAGTCGCTACCCAACTTTCGCTGTGCGAAAGATAGGGTTCCCCGCGACTTCCCTGCCTGCCGGCAGGCAGGCGGACTGTCCTGCTACAGCCAGCAAACCCTAGCCATCCCCCATCCAGTAGATTTGCAAAAGTCCAGTTAAATGCGTAATTGGTGGACAAGTTTTTTTAAGGTGTACCCTTTGGCGGAGGCGGTGCCGGCGAGGAATACAAAACAGGAGGTTCGGTTTATTCTCCGGGCTTTGAAATTAAGGAGGGGGCAGAAGGTTTTGGATTTGGGGTGCGGAGTGGGGCGACATAGCATTTTGCTGGCTGCCAAGGGTTTGCGTGTGACGGGATTGGATGCTACCGCCAGGTATTTGAGAGAGGCGCGCCGTAGGGCCAACGGTCATAGAGTGAAATGGGTCAAAAGCGATATGAGGCGGATTCCATTTAAAAGTGAATTTGATTCAGTCATCAGCATGTTCACCAGCTTTGGTTATTTTTCCAGCATTCAAGAAGATTTAAGGGTTCTGAAAGGGATTTGTCGAGCTCTCAAGCCGGGCGGGACTTTATTTTTGGATGTTTTTAATGGAGAAAGGGTGCGCAGAAATTTAAAGCCACAGAGTTGGGAGGAATGGGGAAAGGGACAGTTTGTGCTGAGATCGGATAGATTTCAAGGAGATGGGGTTTCTACCGGTTGGATATTCGTCGATTCTCGGAGTAGAATACGGAGGGGTAATAGCTTTACACGGATGTATAATAAGGGAAGCATTTCTAAATTGTTTAAGAGAGCGGGTTTTTTGACCCAACGCCTTTGGGGAGATTTTGATGG
Source organism: Elusimicrobiota bacterium (assembly GCA_016205085.1). Classification (GTDB taxonomy): domain Bacteria; phylum Elusimicrobiota; class Elusimicrobia; order JACQJN01; family JACQJN01; genus JACQJN01. The sequence continues at coordinate 890 of JACQJN010000208.1, forward strand.
CAGACCATATACCCCCCATACACGCCGATTGATGGTTTTGGCTAAGAAGAGATAAATTCTGACGCCTATGCTAGTCCAAGAACTGCAGTTGCGGCTTATTTCACGCCTGAAACGATGGTACGAAACTGTGCAACTGCAGTTGCGGCTGCGCCGCTGGACAACCCCGTCGCCGCTCGGCGGCGACGGCCCTGCGGGTGAAATCCCGACTGGGGATTCCAGGTTAGTGGAATGCGTTCCGAATTTTAGCGAGGGAAGAGATAAGTCCAATATCGACGCCATCGTGAATGCCGCCAAATCGGTGGATGGCGTGAGGGTGTTGGATGTGGAGATGGACGCGGATCATAACCGCAGCGTGTTGAGTTTTGTGGCGTCTCCGGAGGCGGCTTTGGAGGCTTGCTTCCTAGTGGCCCGGAAGTCGGCAGAACTTATCGATTTAAATCACCATAAAGGAGAGCATCCCCGAATGGGAGCGGTGGATGTGATTCCTTTCATTCCGGTGGATGGTTCTACGATTGAGGATTGTGTGCAGTTGGCTAAGAAATTGGGGGAGAAGATAGGTCGGGATCTTAAAATTCCCGTCTATCTTTATGATCGGGCTGCGGTGAGGCCGGAAAGAAAAGATTTGGCCAGTGTGCGCAAAGGGCAGTTCGAAGGATTGCGGGAAGAGATAGGGAAAAATCCGGATCGGACACCTGACTTCGGTCCCAATAAGATTCATCCCACGGCGGGGGCGGTGGCGGTGGGGGCCAGGGAACAGATCATCAATTTTAACGTCAATCTTTTGACCCAGGATATGGAGTTGGGGAAGGCTATTGCCAAAAAGATAAGGGCTTCCAGCGGCGGGTTCCCTTGTGTGAGAGCCAAAGAGATCCATTTAGAAAAGAAAAAGCAGGTCCAGATTTCGACGGTGCTGACCGATTATAGGACCACCTCTATTTATACCGTCTTTGAGGCGGTTCGTGCTGAGGCGATGGCGTGCGGGGTGGAGGTGGTGGAGACGGAAATAGTAGGATTGGTGCCTCAGGCTTCTCTGGTCGGTTATGCGGTAGAAGGGTTAAAGCTCAAATCTTTTAATCCGGAGGCACAAATTTTGGAAAATCGTTTAGCGGCTCAAGAATCAGACTGGCAGTCTGCGGCCCGAAGGATGATCGCGGCTCTTGCGGAGACGACCGCTACTCCCGGGGGAGGCAGCGGAGCCGCCATCGCGGGAGCCATGGGCTGTGCCTTGGGACGGATGGCTCTGGGGATCAGTCTCCAGTCTAAAAAAACGGAGGAATATAAGAAGCCGGCTTTACAAGCGGCTTTGAATGAGTTGCAGGATTTGGGTCAGCAAATAGAAGCCTGCATGTCCGAAGATGCCGCCGCTTTCGATGCTTTTATGGAAGTTTTAAAATTGCCTAAAGAAAATCCGGATCGCCCTTTAAAAATTCAACAGGCTTTAAAACATGCGGCCGAAGTTCCTTTAAAGACAGCCCAGCTTTCCCTGAAAGCCTTTCGTCGTTTGAACCAATCCGAATCCTTGGCGATGGGAACCGTTGGTTCGGATATGAAATGCGCCATGCATCTTGCTCACGGCGCCATTCGCTGCGCCATCGAAAACGTGAAGATCAATTTGGATTCCATCAAAGATCCGCAGTATACCGAAAACCTCAGAAGAGAGATTGGCACGATCTTAAATTCTCTGCCCTTAGGTCCTATAACCTCCTAGGTCCAAAAACAGCCGTTTTTTAGGGCTAAAGACCCGTCAGGTTTATTCCCTTTGTTTAATAAAATAAAGCAACCTCATGGAATTTTCGAAAAAAATAATTTCTGGATTGATCCTTTCTTCCTTCCTTGGTTTTGCTCCTCCTATGGGAAATGGACAGATGGCTGCTCGGAGAATCGGCGTTCCCGTCATCGGGGGGAAGGGAATAAGTCTTTCACACCTGAGCACGGTGGGGAATTTGGTAAAAGTAGAAAAAGTCAGCACGAATGAAAAGCTTGCGGTGCGGGGACATAAAGCATTTGACGGGCAAAAGAGAAAGTCCGTTTCTTTGGAGCTTTCCCCTGTCGCTTTGAATTTAGCCGTCAAGCCTTCCAGCATGAAGGCCGTTAAACTCCAGACTGCCAGTGTTAAAGCTTATCCGGTTCCTTCTGTTTCTGCCGGCGCATCCAAGGCAAGCCTCTTGGGGATGATCGCTCTATCTGCTCCCGTTTTGATCGAATCGGTTTCTAATTCTATTCCACTGGCTTCGCCTACGGTTTTGTCTGTGGCGGGAGCCATCGTCGCCGCCGTCGTCACTGCCGCCATAGCGGGTTGGGTGTTTAAAAAAGCATGGGCCGTTCTAGGTGGAATTTTTACGGCCGCGGTGGCTATTGTAGGAGGATTGGTGGGGGGCTATGTGGTGTACCAGATGTTGGGAGGGGCGGGCGTTTCTATCGATGGAATTTTAAGAACCCTCATGAGCGGGTTACTTTCTTAAAAGGGGAAAAATATGGAATCCATTAAAAAGTTTTTAACAGGAGTTGTTGTATCGGTTCTTATCTGGACGGCTCCGGGGTTGGGGGCTTTTCAGGCTGCGGCTCAAATGGGTACGGGAACGGGTGCTGGAACCGCTCCTCAGGGACAGGTTTTTAGCCCTGTCGTCATGACCAATACCTTTAACAATTCCCAGTTTGATATTGGTTATATGAATTTTCTCAATATTGAGGCGCCAGTGATCCATCATGGCAAAGGTTCCATCGGATCGATGGCCACTACACAAAAACAGAATCAGAAGGCGGCGGCTGTTTCCAGGACAAATCCCTTGCAGTTAAGACCGACTTTTTCGATTCAGGGAGAGGCCAAGCTTGTTCCGGAAAATAAATCTTTGAAATCAATCTCCACAGTCTCTGGTGTTGGAGTTTCTAAACAGACACCGGTGGAAGATGGAGAAAAACTTCTTTTCAGTGGGCATAGGAGATTTGACGGCGTTAAGGATGCGGTGGCGGCTGTGGAGTTTCCCGTGCCGGGGAATGTGGCTTTTAAGAGTTGGAGCGCTTCCAGCGTATTGCTGGGCGATTTTAGGCTGAAAACCAAGGATTTTCATGGAGTTTCCGCCAATGTGGTTCCCCAGATTGATTCTTCTCAGGTTAAGGAGAGCGAGGGGAATGATAAACCGAAACTGGAGTCTGCTGGTAAATTCGGGGATACGGCGGTGGGACAATATCTCCGGGCATCCATCAGCTCTGTTTTTTCAGCGGTGTATGCTTTGGTCGGCATTACTTTGTCTACGTACTTCTCTTTCCCTAGAGGAATATCTCTTTTGACCCGGTTTGTCCTGAAAAATCCTGAACAGAGGATCAAGCCAGCGTACCGGATGGCCATCTTTATGCCAGGCTATTTGCTGGGGGTGCCATTGTTTTTGGCTTTAACTCCTATTGCTTCTGCCTCGTACGGCTTGATTCGTGGTCTAATGAAGGGACACGAAGAAGGGATTAAGGCGGCTCTGAAACAAATTAAAGAGGATATTAAGAATTACAGGGTGTTTATACGGGATGGGATAGAGTCGGGGGAACAGGAGCTTGCCGAGGCGAAGGAAGGTTTTGGCAATCGATTCGGCTCCTTTTTAATTCTAGGAGCTCTGGCGGCGGGCACATTTTTCCTGGGTGGATTTTTTAATCCTTTGGGAATCGTTAAACTTGCTGCGATCATGCAGGGCTTGGGGGCTTTCATTTCTCTTGGGTCTCGTCAAAGCCAAGAACCAGATCCTAAGCAATTCCCGGTCAAAGAAACAGGGAGCGGGACAGGGTCAGTTTCTGGTCTATTAATGCTTCCTTTGGTGGTGGCTTCTATTTCTGGTTCACAGGCGATTCTGGCGATTGTGGGGATATTGGTTGGTTCGGTGATAGGGCATAAGATGGGGCGTGATGAGAGAAGCAAGAGGATATTGTCGGGAGTACTGGGGATATTGGGAGGAGTGATCGGTTTCGCGGTGGGATCGGCTTTCCCCTTAAAAACTCTCATTTATGCAGCAGTGGCGATTGTCCTGCTATGGGTGCTCTTGGGAGCCAAAGGGATTGGGAAAGGGGCTGGGGGTAGTTCCCTGCTTTTATTACTGGCTGCGGCGGCAAGCGCATTTGCCGGTGCTGCGGGAGTTCCGGGGGTGGTTGGATCTTTGAAGGAAAACAAAAACCAGAGCGGAGCCGGTAAAAGCCTAGAGGAGATTAAGAAGTTTAAGGAAGCAAATCGAGAGAAATTTTTTGGTGTGAAAGGGATAAATGGGGTAGGTATAGAGAAAGGAAAAGAGGGAGGTTACGCTCTTCATATTAATTTGGATGGCACGGTACCAGAAGCCCAGGTGAAGGAAAACCTTCTAAAAGTCCTGCCGGAGCTGTCGAATTATCCTGTGACTTATCAAGTGACTGGACCGATTAAAGCTCAAAATAATAGCCATGATTTTCGTCTTGTTAAAAATCCGGCCAAGGTTTTGAGGGGTAAGTCATTCAGTATCTCATCGGGACAGTCGGTTTCTTTCTCAGTTAATAAAAAGGACGCTGAAAATATTCTGTTCCATGTTTTTGGGACATCCGAGGATTCTTCTCCTACTAAACAGGTGACGGTGTCGGTCAACCTGTTCGGGATGAAGGATACGGGGACGGCAACGCCTAAAGAAAGGCTTGGACTCATCCTTAAGAATTTGATGGGGTTTGGTTTTGTTCCGGAGGAGGATTACCCCATCCGGGAGAGTGAGTTTGAGTACACCCTCCGCGGGACCATGCCCACGGAAAATATACAGAAGGCGGAGAAAGCCATTGTCGGAGTCAAAGGAATATCATTTAAGCCTCTGCCCCATAGGTTGAAGTTGGATGTGAAAGATAGGATCCTTGAGGGTCGGTTCGGAAGAAATCATTCGATACGAACTTATACATTCACCGCTACGCCGGAGACCTCCGTGGGTCCCTACCGCATCACATTTTCCGGCATTTTAAATGCCCGGCGCGATCCGCGGTTGAATTTCTCGTTTAAGATAGATGTGGTGAATTCGCCTTCTGTTTCGGCATCTACGGAAGAGGAGGTGTCTTCTTCTGCGAAGCCTACTACTTCCTCTGCCGCGCCTTTGGCAGTTTTGGCCGGACTGTTTTTAGCATTGTTCGGGGTGGATGCCGCTATGGCCATGCCCATGCTTTTGGGAAATGTAGCTCCTACCTCCAGCGGCCTTAGACCTCCCAGCCAGAGCGAGAAGAGAAGAATTGACGAGGCTTATGCTGAAACCATAAGGGGCACATACAGAAGTCCCATGGCTCACAGTCTGGAAGGAAACTTTAGATATGACGTGGGGGGGCGGTATCTTGTGGATGACAGCGGGGATGCCTCTTACCATGGTTATGCCGATGGTTCCGTAGGGCATAACCCGCGGGTGGTTTTGACGAATTTCACCATCCAGAACACATCCTTGGCGTTTCAGCAGGCGATCAAGGCTCAAGCCCACACATTTTTCTGGCCTAAATACGCGCATGTTCCTCCCTCCGTGGAGAAATTGGCGGTGGGCTATGGCTTTATGTCCATGGTGTTTGCGGAGCTGACGGGAAGCAATCTCAGGAGTTGGGACTATGACAGGGACCATCAACATGGGGGAACCTATTTCATGGCGGCTTGGTACAAGATGTTTGTGAAGTCTGTTCTGGCGTCTCCCCTGGGAGGGCCCGGGTTTATTTTTTCCCCATTTTACGAGTACATTAGGGATACTTTAGTGAGGTCTTTGGACCTGGATCCTGCCTATGGGTTCTCTTTGTATGAGAGATGGAAAGGAGTTTATGCCCGGCCTGGGAAAGATGAAGATGAACAAATCCCAATTCCGGATAATGTTTCTAGGTTGAGCGATGAGGAGTATAACCAAGCTTCAGAGGCGATTTACGGTGTCAATGGAGAGGGAGACGGGAATTCGGATAATAATTTTCTGGGATTTATCCGGAACTGGGTAAGGAATAGAGGAAATCGATAGAAAAGGAGGAATGAAAAGATGAAATTCGGCTACAAGTTGTGCGCGTTCGTTTTGATTTTTACGGTTTGGGCTTCAGTCGGTCGAGCGGAAGAGATTACAGGACAAGAGGCTTGTAAGAAGCTTCTGGATAAGGCGGCCGGATTTATTTCCAAGAATTCAGCCGAATCTCTTTCCTGTTACAGCGTGGGGAAGGATTTGATGGTTAAGACTGACTCCAGCCAGGTGTTTTCTAAGCTGCAGTCTGAGCTATTCCCTCAGGATGTGTTCATGGGCTATTCTGTTCGTCCTGCTCCTGATTTTACCGCGCCGGATTCAGGTCCGAAAAAACAGGACCAAGCGGCTGGTTTCAGAAGTGTGGTGGAAAAGGGAGTTGATTTTGATGGTGCGGGGGTTCATGCCAAAAATTTGGTCTCAGTAAATTCCGGGATTGTGCTGGCAAACTTTACACCGGCTACATCCGGAGGCGTATTTTATCAGCAACCGGGAGCGGGCAGCGGAGCAGGCAACAAATCGGGGAAAAAGAAGGGCGGACAACCAGGTAGTGGCAGCGGTCAGCCTGGCAGTGGAAGTGGTCAGCCGGGAAACGGTTCGGGACAACCAGGGTCTGGGAATGGGGATGACGTTCCTCCTCCTGATGATAACCTTCCGGCCAAGCGTTCTCGCCCATCGGGCCCTCCCTCCACATTTCCTTCCTATCCACCAGATCTCCCTTATTATGACGACCGGGCGGATGGCACAGGTTATTGGCATCTCTACACCGACTTTCTCGGCCGACCTTATAGGATGGGTTATGGAGAAATATCTCAGGACAAAGGTAAGAAGGTTTTCCAAAGGGGAGGAAGCAACACTCAGATAGGGCAGGATTCCACCTATCGGTACACGCTCCAGAGTAAATCGTACCGCAACGTCTATGCCCTCTATTGGCGTTATGTGGGAAGGGACTGTGATTCCTACGATACGGATCGTTGTCGGTATTGGGAGGTGCAGTACCGCTACTTCCTTTATGAGATTGAGACAATAGAGGCTAGAAGCATGGCTGTGGTCATAAATTTTGCAAACGATCAGGCTCTCCTTCCCTGGGAAAAGGAGGAGTTTGAAGTCCAATATGATGGCTCTCAGATTGTCCTCAAACAGCGTCAGACGGCTTACCGATATAGAGAAGATGGACCTTACATCGATCAAAAGCGGGGTGAGGCTACCCTTACATTGACCCAAGGGCAAAAGCTTCTCACTCCACCGGACCCGAATGGAGTGGGATTAAGATTGGTGAAGCGTGGCAACTCTTTGTTCCTGGTGATTGAGGATAAATGGGCAAAGTACTACCAAGGAGAGGTTCTTGAAATTGATGTGGTGGTAAAGTGGGATAAGCCTTGGTCTCTAAGCAATCCCAAGGTTTACGAAGCTCATCCCTATCAAATGACGGGCCCCAGCGTAGAAATCCCGATACCAACGCAGAAATCAGGAGAGTATTGGGTGGATGGGTGGAAATTTAGACGGGCCGGTGGCCAAGGGAGTGTAGGAAGTAAAATCAGCAGCGGCGATTTGATTAATAAGGGTGAGGGGAACAAAATAAAGCTTTAGGGCTTTATTTTTTAAGTCTTCTTCGGAACAAAGTAGCGCGGAGAAGATCCCTTTCGGAAGGTTGAAGTTCTTTCTGAGCCACCATTTGGATGTGAGCAGGCTGGGCCAAAATTTGTAATTCATTCAGGTCTTCTAAAGTAGCAGGCATTTCCCAACCCAAAGAAAGACCCATCCTGATATAGGAAAAATGCTGCATCGCCTCCTCAAAAGAGATGGAGCGGGCATGTGTTAGGATTCCTAAAGACCGGTACACCATATCTTCCGTTTTAATCCTCTGGGGTCCCTCCGCCAGATTCTTTTGGGTTTCTTTTTCTCTTTGGATAAGCGTTTGAACCACCTTCTCTAAATTATCGATGAACTCCTGCTCCTTGTGTCCTAGGGATGTGGCGTTTGAGATCTGAAAGAAATCTCCCATAACCTGGGTGCCTTCCCCATACAGGCCTCGCGCGACCAGGGAAAGGCGGCTTAAACCTTCCAAAACCCTATTGATTTGACCGGTGAGAGTCAGGGCCGGAAGGTGGACCAGGCAGGAGGCTCTTAGCCCCGTCCCCACGTTCGTGGGACAAGCGGTGAGATAGCCCAGTTTGGGATCGAAGGCATAACGAAGTTTTTTTCCCAGGTCATCCTCCAGGGCTTCCACGCGCTCCCAAGTCTCTTTTAGGGAGAGACCCGGGCTTATCCCTTGGAGTCTTAGGTGGTCTTCTTCATTGATCATGACGCTCAAAATTTCCTTTTCCCCGATGGTCACGCCTCGGCTCTTATTTTCTGTCATCAGTTGATGGGAGATGAGGTGTCTTTCCATCAAAAATCTTCTGTCGGTGTGATCCAGATCCTCTAATTTTAAGTGGGCTCCTCGGGAGATGTGTTTGCTTTTCCGCAATGCTTCAAAGCTCACTTCCATCAGCTCTTTGAGCTCTTTGGGCTCCGCATGGTTGGGGAAGGGATAATCCGAGAGGTTTCGGGCCAGGCGGATGCGGGAGGAGAGAACGGTTCCCACTTCCGGCCCCGTGGCGGAGGCCCAGCCCATTTTAAATTTCAACATGTTGTGCAGTTGCATATTAGCTTTCCAGCCGGCGGATTTGATCTCTTAGGTCAGCTGCCTTTTCAAAATCCTCTTTTTTAATGGCCAGGGCCAGTTCTTTTTTAAGCCTCTCCATCTCCGCGGCCTTGGTTTTGGAGTTTGCTCCCGTGGACGGGGAGGCGTATTGTTTGCCTTGGTGTTGGGAAGATCCGTGTACCCGTCTGATCAAGTTTCCCAGAACGGGGGCGA
>JACQJN010000212.1 GCA_016205085.1 Elusimicrobiota bacterium
GCGTTCTCAAAAACTATTTTCTCCGCGATGTGTTTAAAACCCACCGGAACTTCCTCAAATGGGAATCCGTACGCCTTGGCAATGCGCCCGGACAGATAACCCATCGAGACGGACTGAACGATCTTGCCTTTGACCTTCTTATATTCAATCAGGTACTGCAGCAATAGAGGAAACACCTGGCAGGGGGTCAGGTATTGGCCCCGGTCATCCACGATCCCTATCCGGTCGGCGTCCCCATCCAGGGCAATGCCGACCAGGGCCTTGTTTTTCCTGACCGAATTCGACAATTCGGTCAGGTATTTTTCCACAGGTTCCGGGTGGAGTCCCCCAAAAAGAGGATCTCGTCTGTTGTGAAGAGTGAGAAGCTTCTTGGCGGGCAGGATTTTTTCCAATAGGCCGGCGCCGCAGCCGAACATGTAATCAACAATAATGGGACGGTTCAATTTTCTGGCAATGGAGCTTGTTTGAACCCGGGAGGTTAAGTAGCTTAAATAAGTTTGCTTGAAGCTTTTGCGGGGGACGGGGCCGTTTTTTAGGATGGAGCTTTTTCCCAGCAAAGATTCCACTTCATTAGTGATGGCTTCGGGAACGGCGCGGCCTTCCATTTTTATTTTTATGCCGTTATAGGAGGGGGGATTATGACTGGCGGTGACCATGATGCCGATGCCCTTCTGCCTATGGGTGAGATAGCTGATGGCGGGAGTGGGCAAGGCTTCTTCCAGCAGTATTCCATTGAGGCGATTGCCTTTTAAGATGGTTACGATTTCTTCGGCATAGCCGGGAGATCCGAATCTGTGGTCATAGCCTACCACAATAGGTTTGGATTTAAGCTTGGGTTTGGATTTGATGAAGTCCGCCACCGCTTGGGCTACGGCCCGCACGTTGGGATGGGTGAAATCCTTCGCCATGATGCCTCTCCAGCCATCCGTCCCGAATTTGATACTTGTTGTCATAGATTTGCTCCCTAATTCATCCTTCATCATTTCTTTATTTCATCATTTCTGAGTCCTTCCGTAGTCATCTTCCAGTCTTACCACGTCCTTGAGTTGTGGGGTGGAGACTTCTATCAGGGTTACTTTTCCAAATTTGGCGTGCATGCGGTGGGTGGTTCCCGGCGGGATCACCACCACCGAACCGGGTCTCTGGATTTTTTTCCTCCCATTCAACTCTAGGAGATATTTTCCTTTAAGAGTGTAGAGCGTTTCATGCTTGACCTTGTGGTACTGCAGGCTCAGGCGGTGGCCGCGATGGATGATCAAAAACTTCCCGACATACTTTGAAGCGACGGCGAACCAAACCTCTTTTCCCCACGGCTTGGGGACGATTTTTAAAGGACGTGACTGGTGATTGGTTCCCATTAAAGTGTGCTGTGTTTTTTGATAATAGAGCGGTCTCCGACGGCTCTTCCCGGTCCTATGAACACGTGCGGCTCGATTAGGCAATCAGAACCCACGACGCATTGTTGAAGTCTTGCCCCATCTCCTATGTGGGTGCCGGCCAGAATGACGCAGTTTTCAATCTGAGCCCCTTTCCCGATTCGGCACCGGGGGCCCACCACCACGTTGCCGGAGAGTTTGGCGAAATCCCCGATTTGAGCGCCGGTGCCCAGGACGGTTTTTCCTTCGAATTCCGCTTCTTTTCCAATGCGGACGGAGGGTGACACCCACACCGATTTTCTAATGCGTTTTCCGGCCGGAGAGAATGGAGTCCGTCCTTCTAAAATATCCAGATGGGCTTGCAAGTATTTTTCCACGGTGCCCATATCCATCCAGTAGCCGTGAGCCACATGGGAATGGAACCGGCGGCCATTTGAAAGCAGTTGGGGGAAGAGGCCTCTTTCCAGGGAATAGGGAATGCCGGGAGGAATCAAGCGGGTGAGGGAGGGCTCGAACACATAGGTTCCGGCGTTGATGGTGTTGGTGGTCACCTCATCCCAGGATGGTTTTTCCAGGAATCGTGAGATTTTCCCATCGGGACTTGTTTCCACCAATCCATAAAGGGTGGGATCCTTGACCCGGGTGAGAGCAATCGTCGCTTCCGCTTTGTTTTTTTGGTGGGTTCGGATAAGCTCTTTAAGATTTAAGCCGGATAGGACGTCTCCGTTGAATACAACGGTCGTCTCGGTGATCCATTTCTCGGCATTTTTCACGGCCCCGCCCGTCCCCAAAGGTTTTTCTTCCCGGATGTAATGGAATTTCAATCCAAATCTTCTTCCATCCCCCAGGGTGTGTTTAAAGAGGGAGGCCCGGTAGGCGGTGCATAAAATCACCTCCCGGATGCCCGCTTTGCGGATCGGGTCCAGCTGGTATTCCAGGAAGGGGCGGTTGACGATGGGCAGAAGAGATTTGGGGACATCCAGGGTGAAAGGGCGGAGCCTGGTGCCGAGTCCTCCTATGAGAATCAGTGCCTTCATGGCAGCGAATTATATCACATTTCACGTTTTGCGTGAGTTCTTTCGGACCAGGCGTACAGAAAAAGAATGGGCATCCAGACCATGGCGCTTTCAAAGGATGTTTCCGTGACGTTCATGACCAGAAATCCCGCCACTCCCGCCAAAGTCCAGAGGTTCAAAAAAGAAGGATTCTGACTGTGCCTTTTCCAAGATTGGTAGAGCAGGGTGCCCAAAAGTAGAAGTAGGGCCGCCAGCCCCACTAAGCCCCTCTCCGCCATTTGGTGCAGATAAAGATTGTGCGCGCTGCCCCATATATCTTTGTTCGCTAAACGCTCGGGATGATACTGGGGATAGAGAGTTCTAAAGTGGTTGATTCCCACTCCTAAGATGGGGTGGTCTTTAAAAATTTGAAGGGCCGTTTTCCAAAGTCCCAGGCGGCCCACATTGGACAGCGACTTAAGACTGAAAATGGAAAAGAATCTCTCTGTCAGACTGATCTTGGAAAAATGTGAGAATAGGAACATGGATAGGATGAGGAGCAAAGAACCTTTTAACGCAGAGAGGATAAGGTTCTTATGGAAATAAAGAATTACCGATAAGGCGACTATCAAGCCCAGCCAGGCTCCCCGGGTTTGACTGAGCATAAGAGCCATCAGGGTCAGGATGCAGAATAAAGACAGCATTTTCCTGGATATTTTTATGATGGGATAAATCCAGAGACAAACGCCTCCCATGACGGCCAGAGACATGGTTTCCCCATAGGTGACAGGATGCAGGGTCCCGCAGGCCCTGTAAGAGGGGATTATAAATTTCCAGAAATGGTGCTCTGTTCCCCAGCGAGTCAATTGGTTCTGAATTTCCATCGGAGCGTAGGTCCCCGATACCTGTAGAATTCCTATTATGGCTGAAAGCATGTATCCGATTCCCCAGGTGCGAATCGCTTGAGGAGTCGGTTCAATGGTCAGGGCGATTGAAAACAGATAGAAAAGCCACACCTTGTGGAATTCTGAAAGAATGTGCTTAAAACTTACTTTGGGATCCAATCCTAGGAAGCTCACCAAAACGGCTGCGGCGATATAGATGAGAAAGGGCTTTTCCAGGGGAGTTCGAATGCGGGGCAGGGATCGCGTGGCGATCCCGTAGCCTATGAGGCTGATGAGAACAACTCCCCAAGCGATATTGGCCGCGGAAATGGAGAGCGGCAGGAACAGTGTGAACAGACACACACCGAGCCGTATGCCTTTTTTAAAATGCTCTGTCTTCACCAATCACCAACTACCAACCACCAATCACAGTTTTAATAAGCTCCGCGGCCGGAAAGTACGGCGGGGATGGTTTTGATCAGGATTTTAATATCCAGAGCCAAGGACCAGTTTTCAAGGTAAAACAAATCCAGTGCGATCATATCCTGTTGGCTCAATTTGGCCCTGCCGCGAATCTGCCAAAGTCCTGTGATGCCTGGCAGCATGTTCAGGCGCCTCCACGCGGTGGAGGTGTACGTTTCCACTTCTCTGGGAAGTTGGGGACGGGGGCCCACCAAACTCATCTGACCTTTGAGAACATTGAAAAGTTGAGGCAATTCATCCAGGCTCCAGTGCCTTAGGAATCTGCCCAGGCGGGTGACGCGCGGATCATTTTCCATTTTAAAGGCGACTCCGGCGCGGTTATTTTTGGGCAGAAGTGCCGAGAGCATCTCTTCCGCTCCACGAACCATCGTTCTGAACTTCCAGACGAAAAATGGCTTTCCCTTATAACCTACTCGTTTTTGAAAATAGAACACGGGACCGTGGGAGTCCAGCTTGATCAGGGCGGTGATGAGCAGCATGGGAAGA
>JACQJN010000221.1 GCA_016205085.1 Elusimicrobiota bacterium
AGCCACATGTTTATCACGGGTCCGGAGGTCATCAAGGCGGCCACGGGGGAAACCACCGATTTCGAAACATTGGGAGGGGCCGAGGTGCATGCCTTGAAAAGCGGGGTGGCCCATTTCGTGGCGGGCTCGGAGCAGGACTGCTTCCGCCAAATCCGGGAGCTTTTGGAGTATCTTCCTCAGAACTGCCATCAAACGGTATCCAGGCTCTCTTCCGCGGACGATCCGACACGGGTGAGCCCCGAACTGGACAAGATTTGCGAGATGGATCCCAAGAAACCTTATCACGTACGGGACGTCATCTGGGAGATCGCCGATTCGCATAAATTTTTGGAGGCGCATAAGGGGTTCGCGGAGAATATTGTGGTTGGCTTCTTGCGTTTGAATGGGGAGTCGGTAGGGGTGGTGGCCAACAACCCCAAGCACCTTTCCGGGGCGTTGGATATCGATGCTTCAGAGAAGGGAGCTCGGTTCGTGCGTTTTTGCGACGCTTTCAACATTCCTCTTCTGACTTTGGTGGATGTGCCCGGCTACTGGCCGGGAATAGCGCAAGAGCACGGGGGGATCATACGGCGCGGGGCCAAACTCCTGTATGCTTATTCCGAGGCCACGGTTCCCAAGGTGACGGTGATTTTGAGAAAGGCCTATGGAGGGGCTTATGATGTGATGAGTTCCAAGCACATCCGCGGAGATTTCAACTTCGGCTGGCCATCCGCTGAAATCGCGGTCATGGGCCCGCAGGGAGCGGTGGAGATTCTTTATTCCAAGGAAATCAAGGCGGCTGTGGACCCTCAAGCATTCAAGGCGGCCAAGGTGCAGGAATATACCCAGAAATTTGCCAATCCTTACTACGCGGCCCAGAGGGGGTATTTAGATGAGGTGATTCCGGCCAAGATGACCAGGCCGAGGCTGATTCAGGCGTTTGAGTTTTTGAAGACGAAGAAGGTGGAGCCGATAGCCAAAAAACATGGGAATATTCCTCTCTAAGGAACCTATGGAATCAGGGCCTGCCTGCAGTTTGCAACGCATGGACGCGGCGCCATCTGCGGCGCGCTCTGAGTCTCGGGGCGACTTAGAGCAAAGTGCGCCCCTGCGACACAGCCCTGCTTTTGCAAATCTACAGTCACCCGATTCCACTCTTGATAACAAGTTGGATAATTTTTCTTTCTGGAGGCATTATGGCACGTAAAAAGATTACGGTGGTGGGGGCGGGGAATGTGGGGGCGACTCTGGTTCAACGTTTGGCGGAGAAAGAGCTGGGGGATATTGTGGTGGTGGACATTCCGCAGATGGAGGGAATGCCGGCGGGAAAGGCTTTGGACATATTGGAGTCGGGACCGGTCTATGGCTACGATTCTTTCGTTTCGGGAACCACGGAATATGTCCCTACCGCCAACTCGGATATTGTGATTATCACGGCAGGCCTTCCCCGCAAGCCGGGGATGAGCCGGGACGACCTTCTCAATACCAACGCGGGGATCGTGAAATCCGTTACGGAACAGGTGGTAAAATATTCTCCAAAATGTATCCTGATCGTGGTTTCCAATCCTCTGGACGCGATGTGTCTGGTGGCTTTGCGCACTTCTAAATTTCCTAAAAATCGCGTGATGGGGATGGCGGGGATTTTAGATTCGGCCCGGATGCGGACCTTCCTGGCTCAAGAGCTGAAGGTCTCGGTGGAGAATGTGCATGCGATGGTGCTGGGGGGCCATGGAGATACCATGGTGCCGCTGCCTCGTTTTTCAACCGTGGCAGGGATTCCGGTCACGGAGTTTATTTCTGCGGAGAAGCTGGAGCGGATTATCCAGAGGACGAGGGATGGGGGAGCCGAGATCGTGAAACTGCTCAAGACGGGCAGCGCCTACTATGCGCCCTCTGCTTCCGTGGCGGAAATGGTGGAGGCGATTCTAAAGGACAAGAAGAAGATTGTGCCCTGTGCCGTCTACTTGGAAGGTGAATACGGCATCCGGGGAGTTTTTGTCGGGGTGCCGGCCAAGTTGGGGTTTCAAGGAGTGGAAGAGGTGATTCAGCTAAACTTAAGCCCCGTGGAGAAGGCCGCGCTTGAAAAATCCGCAGAGGCGGTGAAGGAATTGTCCGAAGCGTTAAAATAGTTCATGACCATTTATTACAAGGCCTACGAGATTGAGGAGAAATTAGACCTCTATTTCTTTCATCCGCTGGGAGCTGTCATCGCCCATATCGCCAATGCCGTTCCATTAAGGCCCAATCATCTGACGTATACCAGCATGGTGTTGGGAATTTCAGGCGCTGTCATGGTCTATTGGCCTTCCCTGGCCTTATGGGGAGTGGTGATGATGGTGGTTTCCAGTATTTTTGACAGTGCGGATGGGCAACTGGCCCGCATGCAGAAGACAGGAACCCTGAAGGGACGGGTCCTGGATGGGGTGACGGGCTATCTTACTTTCATTACGATACATCTTGTTGTTTGCGCGCGCTACCTGGAGACCCATCCGTTCCCGGGAATCTTGGTCATTTTTGTCTTGTGCGTGCTTTCAGGAGTGAGTCATTCCCTGCAAGCGTGCCTCTATGATTTTTTCCGAAGTCAGTACGTCAGTTATGTGATCCGAAGGCGCTTGCCTCAGGAGAAGGCTCCTACAGAAGAACTAACTGGTTTCCTGGCTTGGGCCTATCAGGATTATACCCGTCGTCAAAGGCGAATGACTTGGATGCGGTCTGCATTGGAAACCTCTCTTGGGAAACTGTACCCGAGCGGGGAACTTTCTTCGGAAGTGGCTCAAGCCTATAGGCGATGGAATCGCCTTTTGGTGAAGGGCTGGAATTTGATGGGGGATAATTTACGGTTTTTGTATCTGACGGCGGCCATTCTCATCGGGGGGTTGGAGTGGTATTTCTATTTTGCCATTGTACCTCTCAATTTGATCGCGGGGGTTCTCTTGTTGCTGCAATCTCGATCCGACCGCAACCTGCAGAAAGAGATTGAACATGTTGTTGGCTATTGATATAGGAAATACCAATGTCACGGTGGGAGCATTCCAGGAGGAGAAACTTCTGGAATTATGGCGCTTGGCTACGGATAAAAAGAAAACGGTGGATGAGTATGGCACCACTCTGTTGAACTGCATACAACATATGAAGCCGCAGAGCGGCGAATCGAACTCGTCTCGCTCCTCTGGAGCTTCAAACGTCCCTGAGCTCCGCGAGGGGGCTGTGGAGGGTACTAGCACGCTGGGCTCCTCTGGAGTCCCGGCTGGTACCCGTAGCTCTGTGGAGGGTATCGCTTTGGCCAGTGTGGTGCCTTCCCTCTGTCCTGTTTTTGAACAGGTTTCCCGAAAATATTTTAAGATGACACCCTTTGTGTTGACTCCTCGGACCCCTGTGGGGCTGGAATTGAAAGTAGATCATCCCGACGAAGTGGGGGCGGACAGGATATTGAATGCTTTGGCGGCTTACCGTATTTACGGCGGACCTGCGGTGGTGATAGATTTTGGAACCGCGACAACATTCGATTGTGTATCTGCAAAGGCGGAGTATTTGGGAGGGGCGATCCTTCTGGGCCCCAAGATGATGGCTCGCGCTCTTTCGGAGTACACGGCCCAACTCCCGGAGGTGGAGATCAAAAAAACAGAAAGGGTGATGGGCAAAAATACGGAGGAATGCATTCAGGCGGGGTTGTTTTATGGATATCTGGGGATGGTGGAAAAGGTTTTGGAAGGAACTCTGAGGGAAATGGAGGGTGCTAGCACGTTGGGAGCCTCTGGCTCCCCGGCTGGTACCCG
>JACQJN010000211.1 GCA_016205085.1 Elusimicrobiota bacterium
AAGCTACGTAGGGTGCCTGCCATCTAGTCTCTACACCTTCCCCAATGTCAACATCGAGGCTTGGCTCGGTATTACCTTTACGGGCTCCACCGAATTTGACAGGTTATCCTCAATCTTTACAGACTGAGGGGCCCAACTGATGAGCCTTGCGAGCTTCCAGGCTGCTCTACCCCGCGGAGAAATGATACCATTATTTCCAACGTAAATCAAAACGTCGCCCATGGGAATGGATCCAAAACAAGCGGCACGGCAGTTTGGTTTTAAGGGACGCTTGGCGGCTGTGGAGCCTATCGGTTCCGGCAATGTAAACGATACCTACATTGTGGTATGCAGAACCTCTTCTTCGGAGGAGAGGGGAATACTTCAGAGAATCAACCGAAGGGTTTTCAAAGACCCGGAGCGAGTCATGGGGAATATCCGGGTTGTCACGGAGCACGTTCACCAAAGACTTAGGCGCGAGGCGGGATCTGCGGACAGGGCTTGGCGGTTTCCGCGCCTTATCTCCACCCGGGAAGAAAAGGATTTCTACATCGATGGAGAGGGAGAGTGGTGGCGTGCCATGACTCTCATAGCGTCGGCTGCCACATTTGACCGTGTTCAGAATCCTGAGCATGCGTTTGAGGCGGGAACCGTTCTGGGGCAATTTCATCGCCTTGTTTCCGATTTAGATCCGGCCCGCTTAAACGATTCCCTGCCCGGCTTTCACATAACGCCCCTGTATTTGAAGGCTTATGACCGCGTTCTGCCAAGGCCGGATGCTGCAAAACGCTTGGAAACTTCTTCCGAGGTGAAGCGGCTTAACCGCTTCATTGAGGAGCGGCGTTCCCTGGCTGGCGTCTTGGAATCGGCGTTGGAGAGGGGGGAACTCCGTTTGCGGCTCATTCATGGGGATCCCAAGGTCAACAACATTTTGATCGATGAAAAAACTTCCAAAGGGATCAGCATCATTGACCTGGATACCGTCAAGCCCGGTTTGATCCACTACGATTTCGGTGATGCCCTCCGTTCCATTTGCAACCCGGCCGGGGAAGAAGTTCAGGACTTGGCGGAGGTGCGCTTTGACGTGGATTTGTGCGGGGTTTTCGTCAAGGGTTACATGGGCCGGGCGATGGATTTTTTTTCGCAAGCGGACCATAAATATCTTTACGATTCCATCCGTCTGATCACGTTCGAGTTGGGGCTTCGCTTCTTTCAGGATTATTTGGCGGGGGACGTTTATTTCAAGATCCAGTATCCTGAGCACAACCTCCACCGGGCCAGGGTTCAATTTAGACTCTGTGAGAGCGTTGAGGCCAGCGAAACCGAGATCAAAAAAGCACTCCAGTTTTAAAGGATGGATATTTTACTAGAATATCTGGCATCATAAATGCTCATGAAAGTTTTTTTTCTCTACTCTCTGATTTGCTTAATCTGGGGCTCGACCTGGTTGGCCATAAAAATCGGTTTAGAGGGAGTGCCTCCCTTTTTGGCGGCGGGACTTCGCTTCGTTTTGGCGTCCGCCGTTTTATTTCTTATCGTTTTCCTTAAACATATAAAAATTCGCCTATCCGAAGAGGGTAAAATATCCGTTCTTTCAGCGGGGATTCTGGGTTTTACTTTGAATTATGTGGGCGTTTATTGGGCGGAACAATATATCAGCAGCGGGTTGGCCGCTATCTTGTTCAGCACCATGCCGCTGGTCGTGAGTTTGCTGAGCCATTTTTGGATGAGGAGTGAGTCTTTGACGAACCGCAAAGTGACGGGAATTCTGATAGGGATCGCGGGAACCACGGTCTTATTCTGGCCTTCCGAACAGGTTTCCCTGATCAAAATGGCGGCGATGTTGGCTGTGCTTGGGGCGGTGCTTGTCTCCTCCATCAATTTGCTGATTTTAAAGCGCTATTCCCGCCAGACCAATATGTATCTGCTCAATGCCTTGGGCATGTCGATCGGGGCGATTTCTTTACTGGCTTTAAGTTTTGTCATGGAATCTTACGACCATCTGGCGTGGAGCAGGAGCAATGTCTTGGCGATTCTCTATCTGGCTGTTTTCGGTTCGGTAGTGACATTTTTGTCTTATTACTATCTGTTGCATGCGATTTCGGCCACGGCTTTAAGTTTGAGCACCCTGATCATTCCCGTGGTGGCGGTGTTATTGGGATGGATTTTTTATGCGGAGGAGATTTCCTCTCATGCGATCATGGGAATTGTTCTGGTGTTGAGCGGGGTTGGACTTGCGAGTGTTTCTGGACCCATTCGAGTTCGTTTTTGGCTGGGTCGAGGGGGAGGGTAAATGGTGGTCATTCATCGTTTTACAAGCAAGATTCTAAAAGGAAATCCGCTGGGAGATCCCACGGAAAGGGATCTTCATGTTTATATTCCGCCGGGATATGAAAAGGATTTTTCCCGAAAGTACCCTGTTCTCTTGGGGGTAGTAGGATTTATGGGAACGGGAGTCATGCTGTTCAACAAAGACCCCCTGGGAGAGGACCTGGAGCACCGCTTGGATCGGCTCATTAAAAAAGGGGTCTGTCCCCCTTGTATTGTGGTGGCGCCCGATTGTTTCACGCGCTTGGGTGGAAATCAATACATCAATTCTTCCGCAATCGGCCGCTATGAGGATTATTTGATCCGGGAGATCATTCCTTTTGTGAATAGAACCTACCGCACCGGCTTTTGGGGCGTGTTCGGAAAATCTTCCGGAGGCTATGGCTCTATTGTTCTGGGGATGAGGCACCCTGAAGTTTTTAAAGCCCTGGCAGATCATTCGGGAGACTCGGATTTTGAATTGTGCTATATCCCTGATTTTCCGGAGGCATTGGACCGGTTCCGGGAGGCGGGGGGGCCTGTCCAATGGCTTAAAAAATTCTGGGAAGACCCCAACCGGCACCGTAAAAGGCATCTGCGGGCGCTGAATATGCTGGCGATGGCCGCCCATTATTCTCCCAATCCCCGATCGCCCATACTGGGGATTGATTTTCCGTTTGATCTCCAGACCGGGATTTTTAAACCGGAGGTGTGGCGGTGCTGGCAGCAGTGGGATCCTGTGAGGATGGTGGCGCGATATGCGAAGAATCTAAAAAAGCTGAGGACGATCTATGTGGATTGCGGTTCTCAGGACGAGTTCGCTTTGCATTGGGGAGCTAGGGCCTTGGTAGCCGAGCTGCGCCGACACGGTTTAAAACCTCACTATGAAGAGTTTGAGGACGGCCACATGAACATCGCCTACCGCTACGATAGAAGCCTGCCGTTATTGGTGAAAGCCTTGCGTGGATAACCTGACCCATACGTTGTTGGGAGTGAACCTGGCCAATGCCGGACTTTCCAGGCATTTCGGCAACGGGACGGTGCTGATTTTGGCTATCGCCTCCAATTTGACCGATCTGGATGCCGTTTGGTCTTTTATGAAGGGAGGAGATTCCTTTCTGGATAGGAGGATGCTGACTCATTCACTGGTTGGTTTTCCACTCTTGGCTGTACTGGCCGCCTTTCTGTTCTATCGGCGCTATCCGCATCTGTCCTGGAAAACTCTTTTTGGCCTTTGCTTTTTGGGGATGGG
>JACQJN010000213.1 GCA_016205085.1 Elusimicrobiota bacterium
AAAATCAAGAAGTCTCGTCGTTCTGCAACGGCGGGAGCAAACCAGTAAACGATGTTGGTGCGCGAAAGGCTGCGAAGGGAACAAGGGCCCGATGTTGGGACCTATGGGCGCAGGGAAAGGGGACGACGGGAGTAAACCAGTAAGAAATTTGACAAAACTGGCCGAACAGCGCAATAAAACCCAACAAAATGGCTTCGGAACAACGGATAAGCGAAGAAAAAACTGGCGGGGTCGACGGGATTCGTACCCGCGGTCTGCGCCTGGACAGGGCGACGTGTTAACCAGGCTACACCACGACCCCAATTAAGGAGTCACGAGAAGCATTATATAAAAAATTGGGCCGTGAGGGATTTGAACCCCCGACCTACCGCGTGTAAGGCGGACGCTCTGCCGCTGAGCTAACGGCCCTAAAAGCTTAGAGTATCAAGTGGGAGTGGGTTAAGTCAATCGTTCTTCTTTTTCGGAACGTTTGCGCTCGGCCCGCTTTAGAATTTTTTTTCGGAGCCGGATGGATTTGGGGGTGACCTCCACCAATTCGTCCTCAGCGATAAATTCGATGGCCTGCTCCAGGCTGAATTGGCGTGGAGGGGTCAATACGATGGCCTCATCCGAAGCCTTGGAGCGCATGTTGGTCAGGTGTTTGGTTTTGCAAGGGTTGACCACCATGTCGTTTTCTCGAGAATTTTGCGCCACAATCATTCCTTCGTAAACCGATATTCCGGGTCCCATAAACATTTGGGCCCTGTCCTGGAGATTAAATAGAGCATAGCCCGTGGTGGCGCCGGCTTCCATGGCGATCAGCACTCCATTGGTTCTGATGGCCACATCCCCGGCTTTGGGAGCGTAGCCGTGAAAGCTGTGGTGCATGATTCCTGTTCCACGGGTGAGCGTAAGAAATTCGGATTTAAAACCGATAAGGGATCGCGAGGGAATTGTATATTCCAGTCTCAGCCGGTCCGCTCCCTCATTTTTCATGTCCGCCATCTGGCCCCCGCGCCGTCCCAGGCTCTCAAATACGGCTCCTTGCTGGTCTTTATGGATGTCCAGAACCAGGTATTCTGTGGGTTCCAGTCTTTGCCCATTTTCTTCCTTATATATGACTTCCGGCCGGGATACCGCCAGTTCAAATCCTTCCCGCCGCATGGTTTCGATCAGGATGGTCAGATGCAATTCTCCCCGGCCCGAGACCTTGAATTTGCCTTCCCCGGGAAGCTCCTCGATTTTTAAGCCCACATTGGTTCGGGCTTCCTGGAGCAGCCGCGCCTTGAGGTGGCGGCTGGTGACGAATTTTCCCTCCTGGCCGGCGAAAGGACTGTCGTTGACCAAAAACTCCATGGAGAGGGTGGGTTGTTCTATTACCAAAGGGGGAAGGGCAACGGGGTGATCCGGGCTTGCCAATGTGTCGCCTACCTCCACTTCTTCCAAGCCGGCCACGGCTACGATGTCTCCGGCTTCAGCCGAATCCACTTCTCTTCGGCTCAATCCGAAGAAGCGCTCCAGGCGGTTGATTTTACAGGGGACCGTCTTGCCTCCCGGTTTGGCCACCACCGCCGCCTGGCCTTTGGAGATGACGCCGTTGACGATTCGGCCGATTCCTATTTTTCCCACGAAGCTGTTTTGGTCCAGCATGGTGACCAGCATTTGCAGCGGTTTTGTTTTGTCCGCTTGCGGCTGAGGGACGAAGCGCAGGATGGTGTCAAACAGGGGAGTAAGGTTTTGGGAGGGGGTGTGCGGTTCCGGGGTCACCCAGCCCTGTTTGCCTGAGGCGTAGAGCACGGGAAATTCCAGTTGGGGATCGGTAGCTCCCAAATCGATGAAGAGGCTGAAGATTTGATTTAGGGCTTGGGTGGGTTGGGCATTGGGCCGGTCCATCTTGTTGATGATGACGATGGGAACCAGACCGAGCTGCAGGGCTTTTCTTAATACAAATTTGGTTTGGGGCATGGGCCCATCCACGGCATCCACCAGGAGAAGAGCCCCATCCACCATCCTTAAGATACGTTCCACCTCGCTGCCGAAATCGGCGTGCCCCGGGGTGTCTACGATGTTGATGGTATGTCCCTGATACGGTACCGATGTGCATTTAGAGAGGATGGTGATTCCCCTCTCCCTTTCCAGGGGGTTGGAGTCTAGGACCGTCTCTTGGGCTTCTTCCACCTTCACGTGGAATTCTCCCGTTTGTTGGAGCATGGCGTCCACCAGGGTAGTTTTTCCATGGTCCACATGAGCGATGATGGCGATGTTTCTGATTTTGGAGCGATTAGACATTTAATATTCCAGTTGATGCGGTTCGGTGGCGGGATAATAGTGGTGGAGAATCTCAGGGTGGGATTTCCCGTATTTGCCCGCCAATGTGGCGGAACCTGTTTGACACAGGCCGACCGCGTGTCCCCAGCCGCCTCCAAAAATCCAGTATTCTATCGGATTGCCTTGACCGTCCTTTCTGGTTTCGATGAGAAACAGAGTGCTTCGGAGCTGCCCCATGTTTCGGCGGATGAGATTTTCCTTTCGGATGGCCGCTTTTCTTCGAGAGCCGATCACCCACAACTCGTTGATGTTGCCGGTGACGCTTCTTTTGACCGGGACGATAGACAGAAGTTTTCCGATCCGGTGGTGGCGGTTGAGGCGATCCTCCAAGTCACGGTGAGAGATGACGCGGACCCATCTAAATTCGGAGAAGGAGGAGTAGTCCGGGGCTTGGCAATAGACCGAGGGAAAGCCCTTGATCCACAGCAGGAGTTCCCAAGGAGAGCTTGGGGGAGTGATCTTGTCGGGATTCCCATCCAGGATTCCTTTGAGGTAGGGCGTTTGAAACCAGCCTTTGATTTCGGAGGAGTCCTGGGTTTGTCCTCCGCAGGTGGAGTGGTACAGGCTTTGGGCCAAGCGGTTTTTGTAGTACAAGACGATCCCCCTAGTTTCATGCACCGCCTGGTTGGAGCGCGCGCTCTCGGCTTGGACCCCGCGATAGACTTGGCAGTGCTGACTGTCGCATAGGTCATACAGTTTTCCATGAGGCCGTATGAACTGTTGTCTATAGAAAATTTGGGTGCGGGCGATGATGGCTTGGCTTTTAAGAGCCTCCATGGGCCACCGACTGGGCACCTCCGAAGGAAGGACTCCCAAAAGATATTCTTCCGCCGTCAAAATATTGGTGATCACCAATCCCCATTTTCTGTGTGGAACAATCTCGACGATGCCGCGAAGCTCCCTGTCCGCGATCCCTCCCCAGGCGAAACCTTTCCCGTATTCTATTTTCTGGACGATGATGGTCTGGCTGGAGGCGGAGAGGGGTTCTATACGGATGGGATGGGAGAAGGGTCCTAGTTTGGTGCCGCTGGAGATGACCATGAATGTGCCTTTTCTGCCGGATCGGATCTCCCACATTTCGCTGGCTCCCCCTTGGGCGTACTCCTTGCCGGTTTTGCCGCCCACCAGCTTGAAAGGGCCTCCGGACCAGAATGAGAGTTTGTCTATTCTGTTGGGTGTTCCTCCTCCGGAGGTGCCTATGCCTACTTTTAGTTTGGGGATTCGGTCGGCGTCCATGACGGGTTGTATGGGAGTGGGGATGTTCACTTTGACGGCCGGCAGAAGTTCTTCAGGAGACTGGGTCAATTGTGTTTTTAGTTTTTCGGTCATTCCCAGAGCGAACTGGTGTCCTGAGTCCACCTGCAGAAGTTTGGAGTACTGTTTCCAAGCGGCATCCGGACTGCCCAATTTCATTTGAATCTGCGCCAGCAAAAGCCTGGATTCTATGAAGGAAAAATCTCTCTTCAGGCATTGGATAAGCCTTTCCGTCGCTTCTTTGTCCTTGTCCGCCACGGCGTAGGCTTTTCCCAGAAGATAATCCACGATGGCGTAGGAGGGCGTGCTCTGTTGGAGCTGTTGTAAAACTTCGATGGCCTGGAGAGGATTGTTCATCTCCAACATGGCGGAGGCCAAGCCCAGCTGAGCGCGGGGGTGATTTTTGCTCAGCTTCGCCGCGGCGTCGAATTGAAGGCGGGCCTGCATGATGTTCCCGGAATCAAACAACAACCAGCCCAGTTCCGTCAGAATTTCCGCATCTTGGGGGGCGAGTTGAAGGGCGGAGTCCAGAGCCTGGATCGCTTCCTGGTACTTCCCGTTCTCTTTTAATACGGCGGCCAGATCCAGGAGTGGGATCAGTTGGCCGGGATGGGCTTGGGCAGCCTCTTTAAATATTTGGGTGGCTTGGGTGAGTCTTCCGGAGAGGTAGAGGGAGCGCCCCTGGGCCATCAATTTTTGCAGGTCCTGCGCCTGAGTCTGAAGGGTTACGGCAAGCCATAAAATTTTTAAAAAAGGTAGCATCGGGGACGCCATTGTATCATTTTGTATCGGGTCCTTAACTTGACAGAAGGGGAGAGGGGGAGTATACTAGAGCGGTCTTAAAACCGCAGTAAACCAGAGAGGTGCCCACCTATGGAAATTAAAGAGAAAAGTCTAGAGTATGCTCCCGGTTTAGAAGGGGTCGTGGCCTGTAGAACACGCATCTGCCAAATCGACGGCCAGGCCGGCAAGCTTTATTACGCGGGATATCCCATCGAGGACTTGGCTCAGAATTCCACGTTCGAGGAGGTTTGCTTTCTTCTTTGGAACCAAAGGCTTCCCCGTCATGATGAATTGGAAAATTTAGAAAAAATCTTCCGTGAGAACCGGTCGCTTCCTCAAGAGGTCATCGCGTTTCTGGAGTTGGCCCCTCATACGGCGCATCCCATGGATGCTTTAAGGACGATCGCCAGCCTTCTGTCTTGCTTTGACATCAATTTAGAAAAGTCTCCGGAGGCCAATCTGCAGAGGGCCATATTTTTGACGGCTCGTTTTCCGACCATCGTGGCCACTTTTCATCGGTTGAGACAGAATCAAAAGCCCGTTCTCCCTCATCCCAGCCTGGGATTTGCCGCTAATTTCCTGTATATGCTTTTTGGAAAGGAACCGACGCCCAATCAGGCCAAGGTCATGGATGCCGCATTGATTTTGCATGCCGATCATGAGATGAATGCCTCCACATTCGCCTCCTTGGTGACGGCATCCACTCTATCGGATATCTATTCCGCCGTGGCCAGCGGAATCGGGGCTCTCAAAGGTCCTCTCCATGGAGGAGCCAATGAGGCGGTCTTGAAGATGTTGATGGAGATCGCCGATCCGGCCAATGTGGAGAGCTATGTCGATCAGGCCTTGACCAAGAAAGTCAAAATCATGGGTTTTGGCCACCGCATCTACAAGAACTATGACCCGCGGGCCCGCATTTTTAAGGAATACGCGCGCAGGCTTTCCGAAAGGACCAAGTTCAGCCGCTTCTTCAAGATCAACGAAAAACTGGAGGAGGTAATGCAGGCCAAAAAAGGCCAGCATGGGATATTCCCGAATGTGGACCTCTACTCCGGCATCGTCTATCATCAACTGGGCATTCCGGCGGATTTATTCACTCCCATATTCGCCATCGCGCGCGTTTCGGGTTGGACGGCTCATATCCTGGAGTACTGGCAGGAGAACAGGCTTTTTAGACCCAACGCCCTGTACGAGGGTCCTGCTCCCAGAGCGTATGTTTCGATGGGGCAGAGATAGAATGGTCCTAGTTGTCTGGAATTTGCCCTTGGCCCCCGAGCCCCTGATGGGGAACCCCAGGGTTCCCATCTTTTTTCCGCCCGAGGCGGTTCTCCCCTCCCTACGGGGGCTTACGGGCAAATGTCCAGCAACTAGTTGATATGAAACTCCTTGAGTATGAGTCCAAATTGTTATTTCAGTCCCACGGAATTCCTGTTCCTAAATCCGGAGGCGTTATTTCTTCGGTAAGGCAGCTTGCGCCTGCTCTGAAACGAATCGGGAAGGGCCCGTGGGTTTTAAAGGCTCAGGTTTTGGCCGGCGGCCGCGGAAAGGCCGGAGGCATCAAGGTGGCCAAGACGGCTCCGGAAGCCAAGCAGATTGCCCAGTCCATGCTGGGAATGAAGATGCAAACCCATCAAACGGGTGGGCGTGCGCTGACGGTCCGGGAGGTGTTGGTGGAGCAGGCGGCTTCCATAGAGAGGGAGATTTATTTGGCGGTCACCATGGACCGTGGCAAGGGCACGCCGGTTCTGGTGGGTTGCGGAGAGGGTGGGGTGGAGATCGAAGAGATTGCTCGGACTCGTCCCCAAAAGATTTTGAAGGAGGAGGTGGATTGCGAGTCCGGGCTGGAGGCTTTCCGCGCGCGCAGGATGGGGTATGCCCTGGACTTGGGAAACCAGATTTCATCTTTTGTCAAATTGGTCCAAGCCTTGGCGGATATTTTTCTTGAGAAAGATGCCAGTTTGGTGGAGATAAATCCTCTGGTTTTAAGTTCGGGTCAGCTTCTGGCTTTGGATGCAAAAGTAGTTTTGGATGACAACGCCGCGTTTCGACACCCTGAGTGGGCCCGGCAGACGGATCATGAGTCTAGCTTACTGGAAAAAGAGGCCAAAAAGGTGGGTATTTCCTATATCGGATTGGAGGGAGATATAGGCTGTCTGGTCAATGGGGCCGGGTTGGCGATGGGAACGATGGATTCTATCAAGCTGGCGGGAGGAGATCCGGCCAATTTTTTGGACGTGGGAGGAGGGGCCAACGTGGAGCAGGTGGAGCGGGCTTTTCAAATCCTGCTTAAAGATTCCAAGGTGAAGGCGGTGCTGATCAATATATTCGGCGGAATCATGAAATGCGATACGATTGCCCAGGGGATTATCAGTGCCATTCAAAATATAAAGAGCACTTCGAGTTTGCCTCCTATTGTGGTGCGGTTGGAAGGCACGCGGGTAAAAGAGGGAAAGGAGCTTTTGGCCGGTTCGGGTTTACCGTTAGTTCAGGCGAGCAGCCTTTCGGAGGCGGCCGAGAAGGTGGTCGCTGTCGTCAAGGGTCCGTCATGAGTATCTTAATAGATAATAACACCCGCGTTTTGGTGCAAGGGATCACGGGGTCTGCCGGCAGTTTTCATGCCCAGCAGTGTCTGGAGTATGGGACGAAGGTGGTTGCGGGTGTGACTCCCGGGAAAGGAAAAACGATGTGGCAGAGTGTTCCCGTGTTTGATACGGTGGAGGAGGCTGCGCGTAAGACGGGAGCCAATGCCTCTTTGATTTTTGTCCCGCCCCCTTTTGCGGCGGATGCCGTTTTGGAGGCGGCAGATGCCGGGATTCAGGTGATTGTGTGCATTACGGAGGGGATTCCCGTTCTGGATATGGCCCGTGTCAAGAAAAAACTAGAACCAACAACCAACAACCAACAACCAACAACCATTTTGATAGGTCCCAACTGTCCCGGGGTCATCACGCCGGGGCAATGCAAGATGGGAATCATGCCGGGGTATATCCATAAGCCGGGTCATGTGGGGGTGATTTCACGGTCTGGCACGTTGACTTATGAGGCGGTGTGGCAGTTGACCCAGAATCATTTGGGCCAGTCCACGGTGGTGGGCATTGGAGGGGATCCCGTCGCTGGCACGAGTTTTGTGGATCTGCTGAAGGAATTTGAGAGAGACTCGCAAACTCAGGCGGTTTTGATGATCGGTGAGATCGGCGGATCCGCGGAGGAAGCCGCGGCGGAGTTTTTCAAAAAACACATGTCCAAGCCGCTTTTTGCCTTTATCGCTGGGAAAACAGCTCCTCCCGGTAGACGCATGGGGCATGCCGGGGCTATTGTGGAGGGCGATTCCGGGACTCATGAGGGCAAGGTTCGGGCTTTGAAGGAAAACGGGGTCCGTGTCATAGAGAGTTTAAGCCAGATCGGCGTCACCGTCGCTTCCCAGGTTGCCCATTCCCATCCCACCGTCTCTGCCGTTTGACTTAGGCTCTTTTTTTCCACTATCATATTCATAGGGAGGATCTGTTGGTGGGCAGGAATCCTCCGCGGAGGTAAAGTCAATGGGTCCAAAGACACCCTGCGGTTGCTAGCACGTTGGGCTCCTCTGGAGCCCCGGCTGGTCCCCGAAGCACTGCGAAGGGGGCTAACACGTTAGCACAACAAGGCCACGGACATATTCCTAGGAAGTTCGTGGCCTCGTTTTTTATATGAGAATATTTTTGGCCGGCGGAACGGGATTTATCGGAAAGGCTGTCACGGAGGAGTTTTCCAAGGTCGGGCATTCCCTTGTTTTCTTGACTCGGCAAAATTTAAATAGCGGTGCTTGGGAATCTCAAGTCAAAGGATGCGATGCGGTGATAAACTTGGCGGGAGAGTCCATCGCCCAAAGATGGAGTCCTTCAGCGAAGCAGAGGATAGGTGAAAGCCGCATCGGTGTCACCAGAAGTCTTGTTTTTGGTATGGAGCGGTCTTATCCGCGCCCCAAGGTTCTGATCAATGCCTCGGCGGTGGGGTATTATGGGGATAGGGGAGATGAAGCCCTGACGGAGGAGTCTGCGCCTGGGACTGGTTTTCTGGCCGAAGTTTGCAAGGATTGGGAGGCCCAGGCCCAAAGGGCTATGGATTTTGGAGTCCGGGCGGTTTGTCTTCGGCTGGGAGTCGTTTTAGGCAAAGGGGGAGGGGCTTTAGCCAAAATGCTTCCTCCATTTCGGATGTTTGTGGGGGGACCCTTGGGAGATGGAAGACAGTGGATGAGCTGGGTGCATATCCAAGATGTGGCGGGGCTTATTTCTTTTTGTCTGTCGCATGACTCAGTCAGCGGCGCGGTCAATGCGACAGCTCCTGAACCTATGACAAACCGGGATTTTTCCAAGGCGTTGGGGAATGTGCTGGGACGGCCTTCCTGGGCGCCTGTTCCGGGATTCGTATTGAAACTTCTTTTGGGAGAGATGTCGGATCTGCTTTTGACGGGTCAGAGGGTTCTGCCGGCCCGGGCGAGAGAATTGGGATATCGGTTTCGCTTTTCCTCCTTAATGGAGGCTCTTCCATCCTGCCTGTAATTTTGTAGAATAGCGCTCTATGACTGAGGAGAAAGCCCCCCAAGCTTCTCGATTCCCCCTCTATTTCGGATGTTTTTTCGGTTTTGGCGTCATCCTTTTTTTCTTTTTTGGGTTTTTTGACGGCTTTGAAAACCGCTGGCAGGATGCCCTTTTTCGCTTCCGGGGCATGGAACTTTCCGATCCGAGAGTCCTGATCGTCACTCTGGACGATGCGACCATTCAAAAAATAGGCAGGTGGCCTATTCCAAGACAATATTGGGCCAACCTTTTGGAAAGATTGAATGCCTTGGGGGTGCGGGCTGTCGGGCTGGATGTTATGTTCGTCGATCCCTCAGGCGAGGAAGACGATCTGGCGATAGCGGAAGCGACTCAAAAATTTAAGAAGGTAATTCACGCGGTGGATATCAATCCCCTGGCAACTTCTCAGCTGGAGTTTAGGTTTCCTATTCGCACCATCCGTCAAACGGGTGCTGCCTTGGGGGTGGTCAACGCGACTCCGGATCATGATAATGCCGTTCGAGTCATGAAGACGCTTTTTTGGAAGGCATGGGATCCCCAGAAGAAGTCTTCGGTGAAGTTGCCCACGTTGGGTTTGGCGACGCTGGCTGTCTATGAGGGGCTTCCCTTCGAACATTATGAGAAAACATTGCCCCGGCATCTTAGGCTGAATATCCGAGGACAAAAATATGTTTTGGTTTTTAATTCCAAGACAGGAAAGGAAGAGGATGGGTTTGAGTTCGGATTTACGCGCGTCTCCATGATTGATATTTTGGAAAAACGTCTGAGTGCCGCGGACAGGCAACGTTTTAAGGATTCCGTTGTGCTGGTGGGCTCTACGGCGCGGGCGGCTTATGACCATTATCCGTCTCCTTTTTTTGAGCAAACACCCGGCGTGGAGGTGCACGCCAACCTCATCGATAATATTTTGCAAAAGAGATATATCGTAGACGCTTCGCCTTGGATTACGGTGCTTCTGGTGTGTTTGATGACGGGTTTGGGGCTTTATTTGATCCGCTTAAGCCCCTTGCTGGGCGCTTTGCTGACGGTAGGCATTTTGATGGGCTGGGCCGGTTGCGGCTACTTATTTTTCCTTAAAAATTACAAGTTTGAGTTCGTCCCCGTTGCCCTGACTCTTTTTTCGACCTATGTGGTGCTTTTGGTTCAAAAGGCATTGACTGAAACGCGGGAAAAACGGCAGATCAAGAATATGTTCGGGCAGTATGTGGCGCCGGAAGTGGTGGACATCCTGGTCAAAGATCCCTCCAAGCTGAAGCTGGGAGGCGACAAGCGGGAGATGACCGCTTTTTTCCTGGACATCGCCCATTTCACCAATATCTCCGAAAAAATGGATCCCCAGGCCCTTCTCGAATTTTTAAACGAGTATCTTTCGGAGCTGACGGATGTGGTGCAGAAAAATCGCGGAGTGGTGGACAAGTATATCGGGGACTGCATCATGGCTTTCTGGAACGCCCCCTTGGATGAGCCCGATCACAAGCAGCTGGCTTGTTTGTCAGCCGTGGAGTGTATACAGGCCATCGAACGATTAAATGCCAAGGCGGACCACCAGTTGTCCGAGAAGCCTTCCATTCGCATCGGATTGAATTCCGGCCAGATGACGGTGGGGAACACGGGATCGGCGCGAAAAAAAGCGTATACTATCATTGGCGATGAGGTCAATCTGGCTTCCCGTCTGGAGGGGGCCAATAAATTTTTTGGCAGCAAGGTGATGGCCAGCGAAGCGACGTATGCCCCGGCCAAGGATTTGGTGGAAGCCCGTGAGTTGGGCAGGATTCGCGTGGTGGGGAAAGAAATTCCCATCCGGGTGTACGAGCTTTTGTGCAAGAAAAACGATTTGAGGAACGGGAAAGAAAAGCTTCTGCAGTATTATCAGGAAGGGGTGGCGTTTTTTCAGAAGAAGAATTTTAAACAGGCGACTCGGGCCTTTCACGAGGCTTTGGGGGCGGACTCCAGCGACGGCCCCTCTAAATTGTACTTGCGGATTTCGGAAGATTACGTGGCGGCTCCGCCGCCTGCGGATTGGGACGGCGTGTTTAATCTAACGGCAAAGTAATGGTTATTTTCTGGCGATTAATTCTGGGACACCTGCTGGCGGACTTTACTTTTCAGACGAACCTCATCAATTCCTGGAAAAGAAAAAGCGTATGGGGGATGCTGGTTCACTGCGCCATGCATCCTTTTTTCTACATTCTATTGACGTATCCTTACCTCAATCAGTTCTGGGTCTATACAAAATACGTTCAACTTCAAGGCTGGACCTGCATTCTGCTTATTTTTGTCCTGCATTTTCTGGAGGATCAGTGGAGGGTCTATACGATTCAGAAGTTCAGAACTCCCGACAACACCCTCTATCTGATCTGGGACCAGGTCATCCATTATGCCTGTATTTTTCTCTTTTTTCCTTTGAGCCTTTTGGACAGCAATGGTACGATCATCCCGGAAAAATGGACGGTGCTGGGGTGCCTGTTTATAGGGGCGACTCATTTTACCACGGTGATGATTTATTTCTTGGAAAAGGATTTTTTAACCGGGTCTTTCCCCGAATTTGATGAAAAATATCTGGCCATCGCGGAGAGGCTGGTGCTGGCCCTTTTCTTCCTCTTGCCGGGAACCTGGTGGGTCTTTTTTGCTCTTTTGTGGATCGGGCATATGTACTATTTGCGTTCCAAAAGGATCGTTGATTTTTCATGGTTTAGTTTCTACGTGGGGGTTTCTGCTGCCGTTGTCTTCGGTGTTCTGGCTCGCCTCGTGTACTACAGTTGATAAGTTTGTAAGTTCATAAGTTGATAAGTGAGTGCATAAAAGAGTATAAAAAAGATTATCCCTATTTATTAACTTATCATCTTATTAACTTTCCCAAAGGAGAGGCCTATATGGAAGAGATTTTTATACTAAGTGCTGCACGCACTCCTATCGGAAGCTTCAATGGATCTTTATCCACCTATACGGCTCCTCAGTTGGCGTCCAAGGCTGTCGGCCAGTCTTTAACAAGAGCCAATATAAAACCGGAGCAGGTGGATGAGGTGATTCTGGGCAACGTCATTTCGGCCGGCATCGGCCAGGCCCCGGCCCGTCAGGCGATGATATTCGCTGGGATTCCCCATAAAGCGGGAGCCACCACGGTCAATAAGGTTTGCGGCTCGGGACTTAAAGCGGTGATGATGGGAGCCCAGTCTATTCGTCTGGGAGATTCTTCTGTCGTGGTAGCGGGAGGAATGGAGTCCATGTCCAAGGCCCCTTATCTTTTGGAGAAAGCCAGATCGGGCTATCGGCTGGGCCATGCGGAGCTTGTGGATTCGGTGATCAAGGATGGTCTGTGGGATCCTTATGGGAATATCCACATGGGTATTTGTGGGGAGATGTGCGCCGAGAAACATCAAATTTCGCGCTTGGAACAAGATGAGTACGCCATCCTTTCCTATACCCGAGCTCAGGAGGCGCAGAAAAAAGGATTGTTTACGGAGGAGATCCTATCGGTGGACGGTATTACGGAGGACGAGGAGCCCAAACGGGTTTCTTTTGAGAAGCTGCCCAAGTTAAAACCGGCTTTCAAACCCGGAGGGACCATCACCGCGGCCAATGCCTCCAAGCTCAACGACGGGGCTGCGGTGTTGGTGTTGGCTTCAGGTGCCCAAGCCAAGGAATTGGGGAGCAAACCGTTGGCTCGCGTGGCGGGATGGGCCACATTCTCTCAAGAGCCGGAGTGGTTCACCACGGCTCCCGCGGGGGCCATCAAGGACCTTTTGCAGAAAGTGGGGTGGGATTTGAACTCTGTGGATCTTTTTGAGATCAATGAGGCTTTCAGCGTGGTCTCCTTGGCCGTTTGCAAACTGACGGGGATTCTCAAGGAGAAGGTCAACGTTCACGGGGGCGCCGTGGCGCTGGGACATCCCATCGGGGCCAGCGGGGCTCGTATCTTGACCACGCTTTTATTCGCTTTGAAGCAGAGAAATTTGAAACGCGGCGTGGCGTCCATCTGTTTGGGGGGGGGGGAATCTGTGGCGGTGGCTGTGGAGCGTTGAGCCCGTGTCCGTTTTACTTAGAAAATCCCTCCATCAGGTCACATTCTCATTCCTGGATGTGGAAACCACGGGGCTTTCCCCTTGGATGGGGGGGAGGGTTTGTGAATTGGCGGTCCTCAAGGTTAAGGGAAATAAGGAGATCGATCATTTCCACACACTGGTCCATCCAGGTCTTCCCATTCCATTAGAGGTACAGAGAATTCACGGCATCTCGGACGCGATGGTGGCCTCCAGCCCCCGTTTTGAGGAGATCAGCTCGCCCTTGATTTCATTTTTAGAAGGCACGGTGGTGGTATGTCACAATGCCCCTTTCGATATCGCCTTTTTAAATCATGAGTTCGGCCGTTCGGGGATCTCCTCTTGGCAGGGGCCCGTGGTGGATACGCTGGCTTTGGCCCGAAGGCATTTTAAGTTTCCCAAGAATAATTTGGGTTTCATCGCCCAGAGTTTGGACATTGTCCCGGAAGGTTGGCATAGGGCTTTGAACGACGTGAAAATTTTAAAGCAGATATTCGATCGGTTTTTAAAAGAGTTTTCCCAGGACGGGGTGCAGACTTTGCAGGAGCTATTATCCTTGTGAAACGTTTATTTCCCTTGGGCTCCCGGGTCGCATTGCGGGATGTTTTTGAGGTGGCGGCTCGGCAGAGGAAAGTCGTGTTCCCCGCGGCGGCCAGAACAAGGATGCGGCGTTCCAGGGATTTTTTGGAGGATTGTTTAAGGAGTCAAACGCCTATTTATGGAGTCAATACGGGGTTCGGGGAGCTGGCTTCCGAAAGAATTTCTTCCAGAGAGGCGCGCAAGCTCCAAAAGAATTTGATTCGGAGCCATGCCTGCGGCATAGGAGAGCCTTTGGAGGATCGGGAATCCTTGGCGATCCTTTTCTTAAGGGCCAATGAGTTGGCCAAGGGTTTTTCCGGAGTGCGGGCCGTGTTGGTCTCTAAAATGGCGGAGCTTTTGAATGCTGGCAAGGCTCCTAAAATTCCAAGCCAGGGATCCGTGGGGGCCAGCGGGGACGTGGCGCCTTTGGGGCATATGGCTTTGGCCTTGAGCAGAGACATGGACCTTCATGAGAAAGAGGGGTTGTCTTTGATCAACGGGACTCAGGCCATGCAGGCGGTGGGGGCCTTGGCCCTCCGACAGGGTTTTTTGCTTTTGGAGACGGCGACTCTCTCCGCTGCGATGAGTTTGGAGGCTTTAAAGGGGACTCCGGCATCCTATGAGGAGTCTCTGCACAAACTAAAACCGCACGCGGGTCAGATAAAAATCGCTCGCAGGTTGGTGGAATTGCTCAAGGGCAGCGAGATTCGAGAGTCGCATAGGGAAAACGATCCGCGGGTGCAGGATCCCTACAGCCTTCGCTGCGTTCCGCAGGTGCATGGGGCTGTTTCGGATGCCTTGGAATTCGCCAAAACCGTGTTGGAGACGGAGATGAACAGCGTGACGGACAACCCCGTGGTGGTGGATCATCGAATCATGTCCGGGGGGAATTTCCATGGACAATCTCTTGCCTTTGCCTTTGATTTCAGCTCCATAGCCCTCACGGCCTTGGGAAACATTGCGGAGAGGCGCATTTTTCAGTTGGTGAGCGATCCCCACCATATCCTGCCGCCTTTCCTGGCGCGCAGGCCGGGATTGGAGTCGGGCTGGATGATCGCTCAGGTGGTGGCGGCTTCCCTGGCTTCCGAGAATAAGGTATTGGCTCACCCCGCCAGCGCGGATTCCATTCCCACCTCTGGGAATCAGGAAGATTTTGTGAGCATGGGCATGACGGCGGCTCTTAAATTCAAAAGGATCGTTCAAAATGTGGCCGGTATTTTGGCGATCGAGATATTGGCGGCTTCTCAAGGCATCGAGTATCATAAACCTCTCGAGCCCGGGATGGGAATCAAAGGGGCCTTGGGCCGGCTCCGCAGGATTGTAAAACCTGTTCAGGGGGATCAGATATTAAGTCCCATTATTGAGGATTTGAAAAAAATGGTGCTGGAGGGATTTTTTGTCCATTTCCTGTAAGGGATGGCATCAGGAGGCGGCTCTCCGGATGCTCATGAACAATCTCGATCCGGAGGTGGCGGAAAAGCCCGAGGATTTGGTGGTGTATGGGGGAAGGGGAAAGGCGGCTCGAAATTGGGACTGTTTTCATGCCATCGTCGGGAGTTTAAAAGAGCTGGAAAATGACGAGACGCTTTTGATTCAATCCGGAAAACCTGTCGGTATTTTCCGGACCCATCCCTGGGCCCCCCGGGTTTTGTTGGCCAATTCCAATTTGGTGGGTCATTGGGCCAACTGGGACGTTTTCAATGATCTGGAAAGATTGGGGCTCATCATGTACGGCCAAATGACGGCCGGCTCTTGGATCTATATCGGGACTCAGGGGATTTTGCAGGGAACTTACGAGACATTTTCCAGCGCTGCCAAAAAACATTTTGGCGGGAGCCTGTCCGGAAGGCTTTTGGTGACAGGAGGGTTGGGGGGCATGGGAGGGGCTCAGCCTTTGGCGGCCACAATGAACGGGGCCTCTTTCCTGGGAGTTGACGTGGATCCGGAAAGGATTCAAAGGCGTTTGAAGACGGGTTATCTGGACAAGAGTGAGACCTCCCTGGACCGGGCGTTGGATTTGGTTTTGGAAGCCAAGAGAAAAAAACAGGCGTTGTCCGTGGGATTGGTGGGCAATTGCGCCGAAATTCTGCCTGAACTTGTAAAACGAGGCGTGGAGATAGATCTTTTGACGGATCAAACTTCTGCCCATGATCCCTTGAATGGATATATTCCGATGGGTTATACGGTGGAGGCAGCGGAGGAGTTGCGGAAGAAGGATCCCAAGGGATACACTCAGAAAGCTTTGGAGTCTATCGCTGTCCATGTGCGCGCCATGTTGGATTGCCAGAAGCGTGGGGTTGCCGTTTTCGATTACGGAAACAATATACGCACCATGGCGCATAAGGTGGGAGTTGAAAATGCCTATGCTTTTCCGGGATTTGTGCCGGCCTACATCCGGCCTCTGTTTTGTGAGGGGCGGGGGCCTTTCCGATGGGCCGCTCTTTCGGGGGATCCCCGCGATATCGCCGAAACAGACAAGTTGGTTCTGGATCTATTTCCTCACAGCGAATCTCTTTGCCGCTGGATTAAACTGGCTTCAGAAAAGGTAAAGCCTCAGGGCCTTCCGGCGCGCATCTGCTGGCTGGGGTATGGGGAGAGGGCGGAGTTCGGCCTGGCCCTGAACGATTTGGTGCGCAAGGGCAGAGTGCAGGCCCCTGTGGTCATAGGGCGGGATCATTTGGATTGCGGTTCTGTGGCAAGTCCTTAT
This sequence comes from Elusimicrobiota bacterium, assembly GCA_016205085.1. Taxonomy (GTDB): domain Bacteria; phylum Elusimicrobiota; class Elusimicrobia; order JACQJN01; family JACQJN01; genus JACQJN01. Next base: position 16,227 of record JACQJN010000213.1, read on the forward strand.
CGGGAAACGGAGGGAATGAAGGACGGTTCGGACGCCATAGCCGATTGGCCTATCTTAAATGCCCTGCTCAACACCGCTTCGGGAGCGAGTTGGGTCTCTTTTCACCATGGGGGTGGAGTCGGGATTGGTTATTCCCTGCATGCGGGACAGGTGACGGTGGCGGACGGAACAAAGGAGATGGAGGCGAGGATTGAAAGGGTATTGAACAATGATCCGGGGATAGGAATCGTGCGGCATGCGGATGCCGGATACGAACAGGCGGCCCATTTTGCCAAGAAACGAAAAATCAAGATGCCGATGCTTCAAGAATGACGGCCTACACCTACGCTCTGTTGGCGGCGCTGATTTGGGGGATCGCTCCCATTTTTGAGAAAGTGGGTCTCACCCGGAATTCCCCTCTGGTGGCCCTTACGGTTCGCTCCATGGGGGTTTTTATAGGAGCTCTTCTTTTACTTCCTGCCGTGCCTCATCTGAGGTCTGGCTTGAGGGCGATGGATTGGTGGTCTATTCTTAGTTTGCTGGGAGCCGGCATTTTGGGAAGCATTGCGGGGCAGATATTCGCGTACAATGCCATGAAAAAGGCGGAGGTTTCTCAGGTCAGCCCTGTCATGGCCTCCTGGCCGCTTTTGGTGTTTTTGTTCGGGTGGCTGTTTTTGGGAGAAGCGATCACCTTAAAGAAACTGGTGGGCTCCGGTTTGATTGTGTTGGGTGTTTGGTTGTTGAGGTTTTAGAAAGGTTTGTTTAATTGTTAGGATTCCATGATGGGTGGTGACAGCGAGGTCCGAAGGATCCGAGTGTCAGAGGAGGGAAGCTTAGCTTTCCTCCATGAGGAGCGCCGAGCGAAGGTTCTGATTCCTTCCGGAGCGAGGGAATACGACGCACTTCTTGGGACCACTATGAGTGGGCCCGAAGTAAGGAGGACGTGACAGAGAATGGGCCAGGAGTTTTCGTTTGATGTGGTGTCGAAGGTGGACATGCAGGGGGTGGAGGATGCGGTCAATACCTGCATGAAGGAGATCTCCACCCGGTTTGATTTTAAAGGCAGCATTTCCCGTCTGGAGTTGGATAAGAAGACCGGAGAGATCCTATTATATTCGGATGACGAGTATAAACTCAAGAGCGTCTATGATATCCTTCAGACCCGGCTGGTGAAGAGGGGAGCACCGCTTAAAAATTTTGTTCCTCAGAAAATAGAGCTTGCTGCGGGATCCACTGTCAGGCAGGCGGTTAAGATTCAACAGGGAATTCCTTCGGATAAGGCGAAGGAAATGGCGCAGGTGGTAAAACAGTCGGGCCTTAAAGCGCAGCCTTCCATCCAGTCGGATCAGATTCGAATATCTTCCCGTTCCAAGGATGAGCTTCAACAGGTCATGGCTCTTCTTAGATCCAAAGATTTTGGGTTGGAACTCCAGTTTACAAACTACCGGTGACTCAGTCCTCAGTCCTCAGTCCTCAGTCCTGTCTTTATACTGGAATTTCTGAACTTTTAACGATGGCGGGACCGCGTGGGCCGCGCTGCGGTGCCGCTATGAAGGAATTGGGGTTGATACGGGATGGGGCCATTTTGGTCCAGGATGGAAAGATTTTGGCGGCAGGACCAGCAGGTAAAATTTCTTCTCTACCCGAAGCCAAGGAGGCCGAGTCCAGGGATTTTGGCGGGAGAGTGGTGCTGCCCGGTTTTGTGGACAGCCATGCCCATCCCGTATTCGGTGCGGCTCGGCTCGAGGATTTTACTTTGAGAGTTGCGGGGGCGGGGCGCAGGGAAATTGCCCAAAATGGCGGAGGGATTCTGTCGAGTGTTTCAAAAATCAGGGAGATGTCGGAATCGGCCCTTGTGGAACAATTTCAGGGAAGAGCCCGTAAATTTTTGGAGTATGGGACCACCACATTGGAAGCCAAGAGCGGTTACGGCTTGGACCTGCATTCGGAACTCAAGATACTAAAAGCGATTGCCAAGGTTGCCCAGGAGGGACCCTTGGAGATTGCCCCCACATTCCTGGGAGCGCACGCTTTTCCCAAAGAGTACAAGAATAGAAGAGAGGAGTATGTGGAGCTGGTGGTGCGGGAGATGATTCCCTCCGTGGTCAAACACGGGTTGGCGGAGTTTGTGGATGTTTTTTGCGAAAAGGGATATTTTACTTCCAAGGAATCGGAGAGGATTTTAAAGGAAGCGATGCGGCAGGGACTCAAGGCCAAGATCCATGCCGAGCAGATGTCCCGTTCCGGGGGAGCCCGGGTGGCCGCCAAATTAAAAGCCGTCTCGGCGGATCATTTGGATCATATCAGCTCCAGAGACAGGAACGTCTTAAAGAAGTCCGGAACCGTGCCCGTCCTCCTGCCCGCTTCGAATTTTTTTTTGGGATCCAAGTACCCGCATGCCAGGCGGATGATTCAGGCAGGATTGCCCGTGGCTTTGGCGACTGATTTTAATCCCGGCACCTGTCCCTGCTGGAGCATGCAGATGGTAATTTCCATCTCCTGCACCCAGATGCGCATGCTGCCTGAGGAGGCGATTGTGGCGGCCACCATCAATGGGGCACATGCCTTGGGGCGAGGAGATCGGTTGGGTTCGTTGGAGCCCGGGAAGCAGGCGGATTTTATCGTGATGGATATGAAGGATTATCGCGAGATTCCATACTATTTTGGCGCCAATCAATGTGTGGCGGCGGTGAAAAAAGGTCGGGTGGTGTATGAAGATTTTGCTGTTTGATCTGGATGGGACGTTGGTGAAGGCGGGGGGAGCAGGCAGGAGAGCGTTGGATCGGGCCATGTCCAAACTTTATGGAATTCCAAATGCCTGCGCCAAGGTGGATTTAAGGGGACGGACGGATTTGGATAATTTTACGCTGGCCTACCGGAACAATAGGGGCAAAAAGCCTACCAGGCGTGAGATTTCTAGAATTGAGAGGATGTATTTGAAATTTCTGCCCGGAGAGGTGAAAAAGTCTCTTCGCCATGGAAAATACGAACCTGTTCCCGGCGTTCAGAAGTTTCTGCGTATTTTGAGCCGGAAGAAAGGGGTGCTTCTGGGATTGGGAACCGGCAATGTCGAGGAGGGGGCTTGGATCAAGCTGGCTCCTTTAGGATTGGGGAAATATTTCTCTTTCGGAGGATTCGGCGCGGATTCATTGGAGAGATCCGTCATGTTGAAAAAGGCGTTCAGGAGGGCTCAGAAATTGATGGGGAGCAGGAACCATGTTCCCCATGAAGTTTTTGTCATCGGAGACACCCATCTGGATGTCCGGGCGGGTAAGAAGGCGGGATTTAAAACCGCCGCGCTTACTTCCGGTTTCGGAGACTCCCGCGAAATTCGGGCCACCCACCCGGATTTTATCGCCAAAGATTTTAGAAATACAAAGACTTGGTTTAGTTGGTTGCGACTTCGATGATGCTGACTGCAGACCTGAATAAATTGGTGGACCGTTTGGCGGGGGCCTGTGAAAAGGCGGCGGCGACGCCGTCGCATTTCAGATCCAAGGTTCTGGCGGCGGTGTCGGAGGGGTTGAGAAAGGACAGGGAGGTATTTGCCCAACTCATCTGTGAGGAGG
>JACQJN010000218.1 GCA_016205085.1 Elusimicrobiota bacterium
ATATTAGGTACAATAGTATTCGGTTGCCGCATAGCTCTTATGGAAAACTATCTGGACCTCGTTAGAAGTTCCGCTTCTTTTCTGCGAAAAACTATCGGTGGCAAACAGTTGGAGGTTGGGATTGTTTTGGGAAGCGGGCTTTCCAATGCCGTGCCGTTTTTGGATTCAAGACAGGAGATTCCCTATTCCGAAATTCCGGGTTTCCCCCGCACCACCGTTCAGGGACATAGGGGAGTGCTGATTCTGGGGAATGGAAAGGGAAAAGGGACGGCGGTGATGCAGGGCAGGCTTCATTTTTATGAAGGTTATGAAATGAGAGAGACCACCTTGCCCATTCGGGTCCTGAAGGAGTTGGGGATGAAGACTTTGCTGGTCACCTCCGCGGTGGGGTCACTGCGCAAAGGAATGAAGCCTGGGACTCTCGTTCTTCTCAAAGATCACATCAACTTCATGGGACACAATCCCCTTAGAGGATTGATGGGCCGGGAATTTGGAGTTCCGTTTCCCGATATGACTCAGGCCTATGACCTGGAGCTTAGGAAACTGGCTTTGGGTTCGGCGAGAAAACTGAAATTGCCGGTCAAGGAGGGTGTCTTTGTGGGAGTGGGGGGTCCTTCTTATGAGACGCCGGCCGAAATCCGGGTTTTTCAGAAACTGGGAGCGGATGTGGTGGGGATGTCCATGGTTCCGGAGGTCATCGCCGCCCGTCAAATGGGAGTCAGAGTGCTGGGAATTAGCTGGGTGGCCAATATGGCCAGCGGCTTGGCCAGAACAAGTTTAAAGCACCCGGATGTGTTGACTTTGGGAGAAGCGGTTTCGGGACGTTTGAAATTATTGTTGGAAGCGTTGGTAAATCAAGTTTGATGGATCGTGCCATTTTGCCGCAGTCTGCAGGAAAGGTGCAGTACCACATCGGCCTAAGACCGGGGGATTTATCTCGCTATATTCTTCTTTGCGGAGATCCGGATCGTGTGAAACGGTCTTACTTTTTTTTGGATGAACACCGAAAACAAGGTCTCCGCTATTTTAGAAAACTCTGTAAGCAACATAGGGAGTATGTTTCAATCAAGGGCCACTATCGGGGTCTTCCTATTTCGATTGTCTCTACCGGCATTGGCCCGGACAACACCGAAATTGCGGTGATTGAAATCGCCCAACTGGTACCCAAGCCTGTTTTCATTCGCATCGGTTCTTGCGGGGCCCTTCAGGAATTTATCCGTCCTGGGGATCTAGTCATTACGGATCGAGCCTATCGAGGAGATCGCGTCTCGGATTATTACTACAGAGACGGACGCTGGGTGCAGGCCGATCCCCTTATAGTTAGAGCTCTTGTGCAGGCCGCTAAAAACTTGGGCTATCCCTATCACCGTGGCGGAACTTATACCTCCAACAGTTTTTATGGCGGACAATTCCGTCAGATCGCAGGATTTCCATTGCTTCGCCGGCATCTTAACCGCAGTCCCATAGGCCGGGTAAAGTCTATTTATAATTTTGAGATGGAAGCTTCCGCTCTGCTGGCTTTGGCTAAGATTTCCACAAAAGGGCTTCGTGCAGGGGCAGTATGCGCCGTCTATGCTCATCGCCTGGAAGGAACATTCCTTTTGGGATCAGAAGCACTTTCTGCTGAGCGGCGTTGCATTCATACCGGTTTAGAGGCTTGCAGGATATTGGCGGTCCCCACTTCGTAGGGACACGTCGCGACATTGCGAGTGATATTGGTGGCCCCGTGACTGCGCACGGGACTCGTTGAAACCATTGCAAGTGACATTGGCGGTCGAAACCAAGTGAAATTAGCTATTTCGAAACATCCTTTGATTCAGGATAAACTGGCTTATTTAAGGGACAAGAAAACTCCCCCCCGGGAGTTCAGACGATTGATGAAGGAATTGTCTGTCTTGATGGCTTATGAAGTGCTGGGGAATCTTAAGACCCAATCGGTTCACGTAGCGACCCCGTTGAAAATGGCTTCTTCCTTAATAGCAGCTCAGCCTGTGGTTTTTGTGGCGGTGTTGCGGGCCGGTTTGGGGATGCTGGAGGGGCTTTTGGAGGTGGTGCCTGAGGCTAAGGTAGGTTATATCGGATTGTACCGCAATGAGGAAACTTTGGATCCGGTTCGGTATTACGTAAGGCTGCCCAAGGATTTGGATAAAAGCTATGTGGTGCTGGTGGATCCCATGTTGGCTACGGGGGGCTCGGCCGCGGAGGCGGTTCAGATTTTAAAATCCAACGGAGCGAGACAAATCTCCCTTCTTTGCTTGATCGCGGCGAGATTTGGCGTCCGCCGGATTTCCCGCAGCCATCCGGATGTTAGGATTTTTACTGCCGGGCTGGACCCTACCTTAAATAAGAAGGGCTATATAGTCCCCGGCCTCGGGGATGCAGGAGACCGGTTGTTTGACACGTAGTGCCTAGCGTGCTAGTCCAAAAAATTAAGTTGCCTACTATGGTTCGTCTGTGGCGACTGTATAATTTTATGCAACTGAATTTGCGTCCCAAACAACCTTGGATCAGTAGCTTTGGGACGTACCCAACCTACGAATTTCAAGGATGTTGGGTACGCCTTCGGCGCTGGACAGCCCCGTCGCCGCTAAACGACGCCGGCCCTGCGGGTGAAATCCCAACTGGGGATTTCAGGCTAGCCTTGTTTGACGACGATGGACTCCACAACGTTGGCGACGTCTTCACACTTATCAATAGCTTCTTCCGTGATTTCGTAGATCTCTTTCCATTTCATGACTTCGAGGGGGTCTTGATGGTTGGAGAAAAGTTTTCCCAAGGCCAGTTCCACCAGTTGGTCTCCGGCATTTTCCAGGCGGTTTATTTCGATGCAGTAGTCCAGTATGCGGCGGGAGCTTTTTAAATTGTTTAGACCCATCACCGCTTTTTTGACCATCTCGGTAGCTTGGTAGAGGGTTTCTCCCAGTTGGGCCAGCTCTTCTGTGGCTTTGGTGATGCGGTACAGATGCATGCGGGAAGCGGCTCCCTGGATCAAATCCACCACGTCATCCATCTCACTGGCCAGTTCATGGATATCTTCGCGATCGAAGGGTGTGATAAAGGTGCGGTTGAGTTTGTCAATGATCTCGTGAGTGTTGATGTCGGCTTCATGCTCTATGTCTCGGATGGTTTTAATTGCCGTGGGGTCCAGATTCGATTGTGAGAGCGCCTCTTGGAATACTCTGGCGGCTTCACAGATGTGGCTGGCCTGGCTTTCGAAGAGGCTGAAGAATTTTGTTTCTTTGGGGATCAAACTGAATGCCACGGAAGTTATTTTAGCATAAAAAAACAGTGGTTTCTAAAACCACTGTTTTGCTTTTAAATCTTGAGGCCTGATGGGAATTAAATGGTCGTTTCTTTAACGCACTTATTAGGCCACACGCAAGGCCGAACCTGGGCTATTTTTACGGGCTTAGAACATTTGTTGGGCCACACGCAGGTGCTCACCTGAGCCACCTTGACAGGTTTGGCGCACGGATTGGGCCACACGCAGGGCTTTATTTGAGCCAAGATCGGCGTGTTTGTCGCGCTTAAGATTACGAAGAGTATTGCGTTTAACATCCTAACCACCTCCAACTGTAACTATTGTAGCACCCAAGGATAAGAACCAGGTATGATCTCGGTCAATTTTGAAAGTTGATCTTGGTCAATTGACCAAGATCAACTTTAAGTCTCTCACAAAGGTTTCAGGCGAACCTAGTGCGGTTTACACAGAAGAGCTTCTAAGGGCAGTACAGTCCGCCGGCCAGTTTGCCTCGGAAGTTGGCGGACCGCCTTGAAAA
>JACQJN010000219.1 GCA_016205085.1 Elusimicrobiota bacterium
CGACAGGGTACATCAGAGCGCTCTTGATCTTGGCGCGCAGGGCTTCCGCGGATTCCAAATAGGTAGAAAGTCTTTCCAAGATAGTATCCAATATGCCGCCCACCTCTCCCGCTCGAATCATGGAAACATACAGATCCGGGAAGGCTTTAGGATGCTTCTTTAAGGCATCCGCGATCGAAAGACCGCTTTCGATATCCGTCCGGACCAGCATCAAGACTTCTCGAAAAGCTATATTCTCCGCCTGGGACTCCAGGATAGAAAGCCCTTGAACAATGGGCACGCCTGCCGAAACGAGCGTGGAAAGCTGGCGGGAAAAAAGAACTAGGTCATTAGAGGTTACCTTAGGTTTAAAAGGATTGAACTGTTTTAAGGTTTCCAGAAGATTGTCGGTCTTCTGGTTGATCTCCAAAATGACCAGCTTTTGAGCCCTGAGACGATCGACAGCCGCCCTCTGTTCCGCTGCTTCCAGCACTCCTTCCAGAATGGCTCCCCCTGCGTCTCTGGCTTTATAGGCAAATGCCGGCATAATTTATCGTGTAGCTCCCACTCCTACTCCCCTCTGCAGCAACTTCTTTAAATCCTCAGGATCCAGAGAACGAGTAAGAGCCTCCTGATAGGTAATCAGCCCCTTGCGGTACAGCTGTTCCAAAGATTGATTCATCGTCTGCATGCCGAACTTTCCACCCGTCTGAATCGTCATCTGAATCTGCTCTACTTTCTGCTCCCGGACCAGATTCCGAACGGCGGGAGTGATAATCAGCACCTCCACCCCCAACACCCTCCCAGACCCTGAGGCATGAGGCACCAACTGTTGGCAGAAAATTCCCTGCAACACAAAAGACAGCTGCACCCGTATCTGCTCCTGCTGATGGGGAGGAAAAACATCAATGATGCGATTGACCGCCTGTGCCGCATCCGTTGTGTGCAGAGTAGCCAATACGAGGTGCCCCGTCTCGGCGATCGTCAAAGCCGCTGAAATGGTCTCCAAATCCCTCATCTCTCCGATGAGAATGACATTGGGATCCTGCCTTAAAACATATTTTAACGCTTGAGCGAAACTCTCGGTGTCGGTGCCCACCTCCCTTTGGTTGACCAGGCTTTTCTTATGATGGTGCACATATTCAATCGGATCTTCAATGGTGACGATGTGGTTGGTCCTGTGTTCATTGATATAATCAATCATGCTGGCCAACGTGGTGGATTTGCCGCTCCCCGTCGGCCCAGTCACTAAAACCAAGCCCTTGTTCAATTTCAACACCTCATAGAGTACCACGGGAAGGCCCAGCTCCTCAAAGGTCTTATACTTGGTAGGAATGGCCCGTATGGCAGCTCCCACGGCACCCCGTTGACGGTAAACATTCATGCGCAAACGGCCCACTCCTTTTAAACCAAATGCCAGATCGATCTCATTGGTGGCTTCAAACCTCTGCCTTTGGGCATCCGTCATCAGAGAAAAAATCAAGTTTTGACACACATCGGCAGATAGTTTGTCAAAAGGGGTGGGGATGAGTTCTCCGTCGATTCTTAATGTAGGCGAAGCCCCACAGGTTAGGTGAAGATCGGAGGCGCCTTTTTCATGCATCAAGGTGAACAACTCGCTCATGGTTATCATGTTGACTCCTCGCTTTAGTCTACATCCGAGGCTGTCACTCGGATCATTTCTTCAATCGTAGTCACGCCCGCCAAAACTTTTGAAATGGCGGATTCCCTCAAGGTCATCATGCCATTTTTTCGGGCTGCCTCCTTGATCTTGCCTGAGGGCGCCCGCGTATTGACCAATTCTCGTATGGTATCCGTCAGCTCCAAAACTTCATGCACGGCGATCCGACCCCGATAGCCGGTCTTGGCGCAGTTGTCACAGCCTTTTCCGCGAGCCAAGTGGATTTTTCCTCCCTTGGCCAGTCGTGTCAAGCTCTCCTCGGAAAGTCCCAGTTTAATTAAAAGCTTGCTGTCCACTTCATAAGGTTCACGGCATTGCTTACAGATGGTGCGCACCAATCTCTGGGCCACCACCATCAGCAGAGAAGAAGAAATCAAAAACGGCTCCACCC
>JACQJN010000014.1 GCA_016205085.1 Elusimicrobiota bacterium
GACGAAGGCTTATCAGTGAAACAGATAAGTCTAGGAGGAGTAACATGGCAGCTGCCCAAAGATGGGTCTCCCCAAAGGGGCGGGCCACTTTTGCTCAACTCCTTCGTTCTCACAAGCTTATGTACTCTTTCTAGAGTACACCGCGCTTGTTCGGGCCTCGAATCTGAGACAAAATTGGCTCCGCCAAAATGGTGCGAATTCATGGTTGGCAACACCTAGGACAATGGACAACTTCTGTTCAGACCCTCTGTGTCCTTTTTGCGCTTTGAGGAAGCCCGAGCCTGCGGATTCGGTTCCGGCCGTTCCTTCTGAGTTATTTCCTAATTTGAATTGATATGTTTGGCTTTTCCACGATGTGGACATTGCCTTGGGCCGATTTTATGGAAAAGGCCCGGCAGCCTATTCCTATTTCTTTCCGCCGTTCCCGGCTGTCTCCCGAAATGGCTCGGGCCGCCGTTCCCTGGAAAACTATAAATCAGATTCAGGCCGTCAAGAACCGTTCCAAAAAGGGTGGCGAGCCCGTGAGGATGGTGGTTCTGGGGGACGCGGGACCGGCCCGGTTTTGGTTCGCGAGATTTCTATGGCCCACGTCGCGGGTGTACGAAACTCTTCTGGGGCACGTCCGAAGAGAGATGGGGAGGCGAAATATCGATTTTTCCATGCAGTTGGGCGATCAGATGAAGGTAGGCAAGATCAAGGAGTATAAGAAACTGCTGGCGCTTCTAGCGGAAAGGGTGGCTTGGCCCTTTTTGACGGTTCTGGGCAACCACGACAGAAGCGCTCCCCATGCAGGGGGAACCAATAAGTTGTATCGCGCTGTATTTGGAGAGCCGGATTATTTTTTTGATTATGCAGGAGTCCGGTTCGTGGTTTTGGATACTTCTTTGGGGAGTTTGAGTCCTAAGCAGTTGAACTGGCTGGACAGCGTGCTGCAAACGGATTTAAGAAAGATCGTGTTTACCCATGAGCCCCCGGGGGTGTTCAAGCAATGGACCAGATTCCTGTTTTTCAATGGGGGGGGATTCCGAAGGGGCAGCCTGGAATTTGTGGAGATTATGGCCAGATATAATGTGGACCGGGTGTATATGGGGCATGTGCATCGGTTTGGATTTAAGGAATATAAGGGGGTCCGGTACGTTTTGAGCGGATCGGCCGGATCGCCCCTTTATCCCGTACCCGCTGTCCGCGAAAAGAAGTTTTTCAACTACCTACTCGTGGAAATTAGCTCCCAAGGCATCCGGGAAACGGTCTGTAAATTAGACGGTACTTCCTTCTCGCTCCCACCCACTTAGTCCAGAAGTTGCTTTCTTTTCGTACCCCTGCAATAAATCCTTCGCAGCGTTTTGTTATGCTATGGGTATGAAAAGGAGGAAATCATGAGCAACAGAGACAGCAGGTTCATATACCCGAATACGGACGGCGGATTGAGCAACTTAAAGGATCTGAAACTGAGCAAGGTGTCCAACTACGGCCGGGATTCCGGCGACTTATTTAAGCTCAGGCTGGTGTTTCAGTGGCCTACGAGGTCATAATATGCCATTGGCTTTGATCGCTAAAATCAAGTTTGATCCCCAGGGAATCCTAAAAAGCCGCTGGGTGCATGATACCGCTCACTCCTTGGTCACTGCCAAGAGATTAGCTATGATTCAGGGGGGAGTTCAGGCGGTACAGGGTCCAATCCGGACCCAGAAGTATAGGATTTAAGCGCGGGTTGCTGCCGGGAAGCATGTCTTTGTTGCTGCTGAATACGATGGTTTGTTTTCCTTTCCAATGACGAAGGTCCTGCGGGTGAACCGCTTCATATCCTCGCCTGGTGTAGAATAAAATTTGGTTGACCACTCCCCTGTTCAGGGGCCCTTCCTGCCAGGTATATTCCACGAGCATGCGATTGGGCCACTCCGGAAATAGTTTCACGTCCTGGCCTACCACTAAAAGCCACTGATCCCCTGGAGGGACTTCCGCCTGAACTGTGTGGATCAGGGGTTGGGTCTCTGCCAGGAAATCGCGGCCCTTACGAATGGGAAATATCAAAGTGGCCAATGCCCAAATGAAACAGGCCAGGTAGGCGGCTGTCAGGGAGTTTTGTTTGGTTTTGACACTCCAAACATGCTCCAGAAAATGGCCTACCGCGATGGCCATGCCGGCGAAGGCCGGGGCCATGTATTTGGGAGTGGGCCGGATGGTCAGACCTAGACAGGCGATGGGCACAAGGATCCAAATCAAGAGGAGCCGGCTTTCGGAGGTGCGCCGGCTCCAAAGAGACCAAATTCCGAACGGCAAAAGAAGAAGGCCTGAGAAAGAAGCTTTGGCCAAGGGCCATATTAGATTTTCAAATATATGGAGCGGAGCGGTCAAAAAACCGTTCACTCCGGAGTGCTTCAGGAGCATGTCTCCCAGATGTTCTTGGAGAAAGATATCACCGAATCGCATATATTCCACCCAGAACCAGGAGCCTCCTAGTATAATGCCTAATGTCGCGGCTCCCGCGAATTGAAGCAATTCTTTTAATTTGGCTTTATCCCAAAAAAGCCAGAGTCCTCCTATGGCTACGGGAAACAATCCCAGAACCGATTTGAATAAGATAGAAACGGCTGTGAGGATGGAAAAAGCGAGGTAGAATATGGGTTTCCTGCGAGCTTCATAGAGGGAGCCCATCGCCAAAGTGACCGTGGCGGCCCAGGCGGTATGGGCCAGGGCATGGTGGCCGTATTTAAGGACAAAGGGATCCATATTAAAGACCATCGCGGCCATGGCCGCAAGCACATCGGATTTAAACAGCCTGCGCGCCACGATAAAAATAGAAAAAACCGCTATCAGAGTGGCCAATCCCCCCGTGAACTTGGCGGCGAATGTTGTGTTCCCCAGAATTTTGAACGGGATCGCCAGCATCCAAAAAGTCATGGGCGGGGCGGTGAAAAATGTGGGATGCAGATTGTACATGGGGGTCAGGTACTCGCCTGTATCCAGCATGCCTACCGCTCCCGCGGCATACCAGGAGTCATCCCAGCCGGCTATGCCGTTGATCCAAGGCTGGTTCAGGTGCAATGCCACACCGGATATCAGGAGGGCTATTAAATGGAACATATTCCTAAAATAGCAAAAACAACAGCAGAATTCACATTAAATTCGCTTTATTTTGTTTTATTTTCGTTTTAGACTATCGGCATGAGGATTTTGATTCGAAGCACTCTTTCGTTTTTCTTTGCCAGCATACTGGCGGTGGGGTATACCTCTTTAAAACGGGGGGATATTAAACCAAATCCTAAATCGGAGTCCGTGATATCCAAACCGGTTCTTCCCGCCGCCCCACTGGGGCTTCATGGTCCC
>JACQJN010000227.1 GCA_016205085.1 Elusimicrobiota bacterium
AATTTTTTGCTAATTTCAGTTTTTAAAATTTAGTTGACGGCCTGCCTTTTTTAATGCTAGAATCCTAGTTCCCCGCTAAATTGCCTTCCGGAGGTCCGTTATGCTGAAAGAGAAGAAAGTACAGGCTTTTAAAACCGATAAGTCTAAGAGGCTTTGGGCCGAGAGAGAGCGGCTTGTTCCCAAAGCACCCTACCCCTATACCCATCTTTTCATTGAAAGCGCCAGTGGGGCTACCGTCAAGGATGTGGATGGGAACTCCTATATTGATTTTACGGGCGGGATTGGCGTTCAGAATGTGGGACATAACCATCCTAAGGTTATAGAGGCGATCAGGGCTCAGCTCGAAAAGTTTCTGCATATCTGTTTCCACGTGATGGCGCATGAGAGCTATTTGAAGGTTTGTGAGAAGTTGATAGGGGTGGCTCCGGGCAGATTTCCTAAAAAAGCGATTTTATTCAATAGCGGGGCTGAGGCGGTAGAAAATGCGGTCAAGGCCGCCAAAGCCTATACCAAGAGATCGGCTGTCATCAGCTTTGATCTCGCTTTCCATGGCCGAACCTATATGGCGGTTAGTTTGACGGGCAAGGAAACTCCCTACAGAACCGGTTTCGGGCCTTTTGTTCCAGAGATTTACCGTGCGCCTTATCCCTTTTCTTATCGCCCTCCTGAGGGCGTTGCACCCCAGGGGTTGACAAAATATTGTTTGGATGCCTTGGAAAGGATATTGACTACCCAGACTTCCCCCAATAAAGTAGCGGCGATCGTGGTGGAGGCTTTACAGGGAGAGGGTGGTTTTATTGTCCCAACTCCCGATTTCCTTCCGGGTTTGAGAAAGATATGCGATACATACGGCATTGTGCTCATTCTAGATGAGATTCAGTCTGGTTTCGGTAGGACAGGAAAGATGTTTGCTGTAGAGCATTTTGGGGTGGTCCCCGACTTAATGACTGTGGCAAAATCCTTGGCGGCGGGGGTTCCATTGAGCGCCGTGGTGGGAAAGGCCGAAGTTCTGGATTCGGTGGATGTGGGAGGAATGGGGGGCACATACGGGGGCAATGCCTTGGCCTGCGCGGCCGCGTTAGCTGTTTTCGATATCTTTGAAAAGGAGAACCTCGTGGCGCGGGCCATTCAGATAGGCCGTACAGTGGAGGATCGCTTTAAGGGGTTTAAGAAAAGATTTGATTTCGTGGGGGATGAGAGGGGATTGGGGGCGATGCGGGCTATCGAGTTGGTCAAAAATCGGGAGACTAAAGAACCCATTTCAGAGCAAGATGCCAAGGACATTTTGGCTCAATGCGCCTCGCGTGGCCTCATTATGTTGAAAGCGGGGCTTTACAACAATGTCCTTCGGGTGCTCATGCCTCTGACCATTTCGGAAGCGGAGTTGCAGAAGGGCTTGGACATTTTGGAAAGTGTTTTAGAGGAGTATAAGCCATCTTAACACTGGAAATGGATTTAGAAAACAAAAAAGAGAAGGCACAGGAGCTGCCTATGGGATCTTCGCATATGCCCGATCAGAAAGTGCAGGAAGTATTAAAAGAGACGCAAAAAATTCTGGAGGTCCTTTCCAGGGAGGAACTCAGCCCGGAGGAGAAGGCGTGGGTTTATAAATCCACCATGGATGGCTATCAGAATCACGTCAATCCCGGGATCATGGAGTACCGCAAGTCCGTTTCCACCGATTATACTTCTATCGAATGGTCCGATTACGGCAATGCCTTTACCGACATCAACGGCCGCAAATACATTGATTTGCTGGGTGGATTCGGGATCTATAATGTGGGCCATCGTCATCCCAAGGTGATCAAGGCCGTCTTGGATCAGTTGAAACGCCAGGCTCTGCACAGCCAGGAGCTCTTGGAACCTTTCCGGGCCATGCTGGCCAAGATTGTGGGAGATCTGACTCCCGGCGATTTGCAGTACAGTTTTTTCGGAAATTCCGGAGCGGAGGCGGTGGAGGGGGCCATGAAATTGGCCATCCTCCATACGGGACGCAAATCCTTTATAGCGGCGGTGGGTGGTTTTCATGGTAAAACCATGGGCGCACTTTCGGCCACGGCCAAGGCCAGGTTTAGGCAGCCTTTCCTGCCCATTCTTCCAGACTGTTACCATACTCCTTTCGGAGATGCGGAGGCGGTGGAGGACGTGCTCAAAAGCGCGGATATGGTGGGCAATGACATCGCGGCAGTCATATTGGAACCTATCCAGGGAGAAGGCGGCATCAATGTCCCCCCGGATGATTATTTGCCTCGAGTGCGGGATCTCTGTGACCGATACGGGGCTTTGTTGATTTTAGACGAGGTCCAGACAGGGATGGGCAGAACAGGCCGGATGTTCGCTTGCGAGCATTGGAACGTCATCCCGGATATTCTGTGTTTGGGAAAATCGTTCGGCGGCGGAGTGATGCCGATCGGCGCGTTCATTTCCAATAAAACCATTTGGGAACATCTATTCCAGGAACCTTGGCTGCATTCCACAACGTTCGGCGGAAATCCTCTGGCTTGCGTGGCGGCCATCGCCGGCATCCATGTTCTTTTGGAGGAGAAGCTTCCTGAGAGAGCGGAACGCATGGGAAATTACATCATCCAGAAACTAAAATCCCTGAGGCGTCGCTTCTCCAAGTTATGCGTGGACGTCCGGGGGAAGGGACTTATGATCGGGATGGAGTTTCCTTCGGATGAGATCGGGTACGAGGTGGCCAAGGGGCTTTTCGATGACGGTGTTTTGGTGGCGGGGACATTGTTTAATGCCAAGACGTTGCGGATTGAACCCCCCTTGACGATCACTCAACAGGAAGTGGACAAGGCATTGGGTGTGATCGAGAAAATTTTTAAAGAGGTGAATACCAAACATTTTCCAGACAGGGTCCCGGTCCGCCGTTAAAAAAGAAATTAAGAAATTAGGAGATTAGGAGATTCCGAGTTTTTATATAGCGATATGACTAGGAATGCGACGATGGAGAAAAAGGAATCTATGAAAGTTTGGAAGATGTTGATTGGTTCCCAATGGGTCGGTTCTCAACATGGAAAGACACGTCCCATTTTAAATCCCGCCACCGAAAAGATTTTGGCTGAAGTTTATGAAGCGGACATCGCGGATGTGCATTCGGCGGTGGAGAATGCCCGAAAGGCATTCGAGGATGGACGCTGGTCTAGGAAATCTCCGGGAGAAAGGGCCCTGGCCCTGATGCGTTTAGCGGATAAGTTGGAGCAGAATCTTAAAAGTCTGGCCAATCTGGAGATGCAGAACGTGGGCAAACCTTTGAAGCTTGTCCAGGATGGAGACATTCCTTTTGCTGTGGACAATTTAAGATTTTTTGCTTCCGCGGCGCGGTTGCTGGAAGGACGCTCTTCTCAGGAGTATGCTTCGGGTTACACCTCCATTATCCGCCGTGAACCTATTGGGGTGGTGGTTTTGATTGCTCCGTGGAATTATCCTTTCATGATGGCGGTATGGAAAGCGGCGCCTGCCTTGGCGGCCGGGAACACTTTGGTTCTTAAACCTTCGGAAATAACTCCCTTGACCACGTTGGAATTCGGGCGATTGGCGTTGGAATCCGGGATCCCCGAGGGAGTCATCAATATCGTTACGGGTGGAGAGGAGGTGGGGGTGGCACTCACTCAGCATCCGGACGTGAAAATGATTTCTTTTACGGGAGACACGGAAACCGGAAAAAAGATCCTGGCTCAGACGGCACCTACCCTTAAAAAATGCCATATGGAATTGGGAGGAAAAGCTCCCTTCGTAGTGTTCGAGGATGCCGACTTGGAAGCTGCGGTGCAGGGGGCCGTGGTGGCTTCTTTTGTCAATACGGGGCAAGATTGCACGGCCGCCACGCGATTCTACATTCAAGAGTCCCTCTATAGGAAATTTTTGGAAGCTTTTCTAAAAGAGGTATCTAAAGTTCGCGTGGGGAGTCCTTCCAGCCCCGACACTGACATGGGACCCTTGGTCAGTTCGGAACAAAGAGATCGGGTGGAGGGATTTGTAAAACGGGCATTGCAGGAAAAGGCCAGGATTGCTTCGGGAGGAGGAAGGCCCAAGAACTTGGAGGCAGGTTTTTTCTTCGAGCCTACGGTGATCGTGGATGTGGATCAAACTTCGGAGATCGTTCAAAAAGAGGTGTTTGGCCCCGTGGTGGCGGTTCTTCCTTTTAAAGATGAAGAGGAGGCTATCCGATTCTCCAATGACGTTCCGTATGGTTTGGCGGCCAGCGTTTGGACAAAGGATATTCAAAGGGCTCTAAGGTTCTCAGGGGCGCTTGAATTCGGGACGGTGTGGATTAATGACCATTTGCCTCTTACTTCAGAGATGCCTCATGGGGGATTCAAACAGAGTGGATTCGGCAAAGATCTTTCCTTGTATGCTTTGGAAGAATACACTCAAATCAAACACGTCATGGCGGAAACGACAGGCGCTGTCCGCAAGCCTTGGCATTACACCGTGTTTGGGAATCCTTAGGACTTGGAAGGAAATAATATGAGCATTTGGCGAAGTTGATTTTGTTCCAGATTCAAGGCCCGAGGGAGCACGGCGTACCTAGAAGGTACGTAAGCGACCGAGAACGAAGAATCTGGACAAAAGCGGTTCGCCCATTCGGGGAGGTTCATCTTTGGCCGATTTCGTCGTCGCTCCTCGTTTATGTACCCTTGCGGGTACACCGTACTCATCACTCCTAGAACTCGGCTCAAATCTGAACCTCCAAATTGTTCATGTTATTTTCTTCCAAGTCCTCAAAAAAAGTAAAATGTGCTTGTGGTTGACTCCCCTCGCCTTTCCCTCGAACTAAAAGGAATTTTCAAAGCTTTCGGCGACCAGCCTGTTTTAAAAAACATAAATCTGGATGTGATGGAAGGAGAGTTCCTCACGTTTTTGGGGCCTTCCGGCTGCGGGAAAACAACTACCCTCAGGGTGGTGGGTGGATTCGAGAAACCTGATTCGGGAGAAGTTTTTATTGAGGGAAAGCCCGTCACGGCTCTTCCGCCCTACCAAAGGGATGTCCATACCGTTTTCCAGCACTACGCCTTGTTCCCTCACTACGATGTGTATGGGAACGTCGCCTTTCCACTTAAGATCAAAAAAATGGCTAACAGCACCGTTGAAAAAAGAGTGCGGGAGGCTTTGGGGTTGGTTCAGCTGAGTGGCTATGAAAATCGCAAGGTGGATCAACTTTCCGGAGGACAACAGCAGAGAGTCGCGTTGGCTAGAGCCTTGGTGGGTCGGCCCAGCCTGCTTCTCCTGGATGAACCCTTGGGAGCATTGGACCTGAAATTGAGGCGTCAGATGCAACTGGAATTGAAGAGAATACAGCGTCAGTTAAGAATCACTTTTATCTATGTTACCCATGACCAGGAAGAGGCTTTGACTCTTTCGGACCGAATCGCTGTTTTTAGGCAGGGAGAAATAGAACAATTGGGCACTCCCAAAGAAATTTATGAAAATCCTGATTCCAGTTTCGTGGCTGATTTTATCGGAGCGGCCAACATCCTTTCCGCTCAATTTGTGCAAAAACAAAATGAAGGATTGTTGGAGTTTTTGGTGGAAGGGGAAAAGACATTTATTCTTCCTTCATCGAATGGGGCGCAGGCTTCCTTGGATGGAGGAAAAAAAGTCCATCTCGCCGTCAGGCCGGAAAAAATACAGTTGAGTTCGTCGGAACCTCCGGAATCGGGTTGCATTTGTTTTCCATCGGTGGTGCATGATTGCGTTTATTTGGGTTCTACGCTTCAGGTATTCCTGACTCCTTTTTCCAATCCCGCCAGATCGCTTCTGGCGGTTGGGGATGGGATTTCAGGTTGGGATCAAAAGTCTCCCATTTGGGTCAAGATAAAGCCGGAAGACGTTATTTTGCTTAAAAAAATGACTCCGTTGTCCGAGCTGCAAGGAAAAGTAAAAAGAAGGCGTAAAGCATAATGCCCGCTAAAATCCAGGTCGTTGACCCGGCTACCGAAGAGGTCTTGGCGGAAGTTCCAAATCATGGTCCTCAGGACGTGAATCGAGCGGTCGAGCGATCAAGGAGGGCTTTTGAAAAATGGAGGTGGGCTCCGGCTCATGAGAGAGCGGAATTGCTGCATGCGGTGGCACAAGGAATCAGAGCTCAGGCCCGGGAGCTCTCTAAGATTCTGACCCAAGAAGGTGGAAAGCCGCTCAGGGAAAATGTGGATGAAATGGGTTGGTCTGCCAGTTGTTTTGATTATTATGCGGAACTCCAAAGGAATAGACGGGGCCGTGTCATTCCCTCCATTGAACCCAGCCAACTTTCGATGGTACTGAAAGAGCCTTATGGAGTGGTGGCGGCCATTGTGCCTTGGAACTATCCTATTCTTCTTATGTCCTGGAAGGTAGCTCCCGCTCTGGCCGCAGGAAACACCGTGATCATTAAGCCGGCGGAACAAACTCCTCTCTCTACGTTAAAGTTTAAAGATATATTCGACTGTTTTCCTGAGGGGGTTGTTCAGATCCTGACGGGAGAGGGGGATGTGACGGGGGAAGCGTTGGTTCGACATCCCCATGTATCCGTGGTGGCTTTTACCGGCAGTTTGGAGGTGGGCAAGCATGTGGCTAAAATTTGCGCTGAGCAGGTCAAGAAAGTGCATCTAGAGTTGGGAGGTAAAGACGCGTTCGTGGTGTGCGAGGATTCCGATTTGGAGATCGCCTCTCGGGCGGTGGCTTGGGCCGCTTTTTTGAATGCCGGTCAAGTTTGTACTTCCGCAGAAAGAATTTATGTGGCTGAATCTATCGTTAAAAAATTTACGGAGAGACTGGTGGATTTTACTAAGAATCTTAGGTTGGGACCGGGCTTAGATCCTCAGACCGACATCGGTCCCATGATAGGTTCTCAATACCGCCAGAAAGTAGAATCCCATGTTCAGGAAGCGGTTAAAAAGGGAGCGAGACTCCTGGC
>JACQJN010000228.1 GCA_016205085.1 Elusimicrobiota bacterium
AAAAATAATACAAAATAATAAAAAGCAACCCTGGTCTCGTATCAGGGTTGCTTTTTTTATGAATTTTTGCTAAAATCACGTATTCCTATTACGCTCTTTGACAATTTAAAAGTCATCCTCAACCGCCTTCCTAAAGGCGTGGAATTGATGGTAGCCACGAAATATGCCAAAAGGGAAGAAATAGAGGTACTTCTAAATTCCGGCCTGGTTTTTCATGTAGGTGAAAACAAAGTCCAGGAAGCGGAAAGGAAGTTCCCACAACTGGCGAAATTTTCCCATGTGCAGTGGCACTTTATCGGTAATCTACAGAAGAATAAAGCCAAAAAGGCCATTAAGATTTTCAGTTGGATAGATTCGCTCGACGACATCCCCTTAGCGAACTTTCTTGAGAATCTGGCAGCGCTGCAAGATACAAGGCTGCGGGTTCTGATCCAGGTGAAACTGGCGGAAAAAGCCACACAACATGGGATTGCCCCGGAAGAAGTAGGAGAATTTCTGAAAATATTGAGAGGGTTCGTACACTTGGAACCCAGAGGCTTGATGGCCATCGCTCCGGATCTGGAACCACCGGAAAAAACGCGGCCTTATTTTCGCAGAATGAAAGAAATCTTTGATCGTTACTTTAAGCCGGAAACCTTAAATTTTAAACCGTACCTATCCATGGGCATGAGCCGGGATTTCGAAATCGCGATTCAGGAAGGCGCCAATTTAATCCGCATTGGAAGCGCCATATTCAAGAACCAGGGGGAGAGTCTATGATCGTTAAGGTCCGAGTCATTCCCAACGCAATCGACAACGAAGTGGTGAGCCGGATCGGCAGTGTCCTGAGGGTTAAGGTAAGCGCCCCCTCCGTTGACGACAAAGCCAACGCCGTCTTAAGACGTTATCTGGCTGAGTTCTTTGAGGTAGCTCCTCGTACCGTCAACATTATTCGAGGGGCAAAAGGCCGCGAAAAGACGGTAGAAATCAGCGGCAGGACCGAAGAAGACTTGAAGCACGTCATGGAGTCGATCCCGTAATACAGGCCATCTTCTGGAAACACAATCAACTCCACATCCTGGATCAGCGCCGTCTACCTAAAAAACGGATTTACATTCCCTGCCGCTCACACCAGCAAGTAGCTAAAGCTATCCAAGACATGGTTGTGCGAGGCGCTCCCCTCATTGGCTGCACCGCGGCCTATGGCATGCTTTTGGCGGCCTGGGAGACCAAAACCAAATCCCATACTTCCTCTCTTAAATTTATAAAACAGGCGGCCAATAAACTAAAATCAGCCCGTCCTACCGCCCTAGCCCTTAGCTACGCCGTAAACAGAATGCTGACACGGGCTGAAACGGCGCCACCTTCTGAAAAAGGATCGGATTCCATCCTCCAAGCTCTCAAATCGGAAGCGGATATCCTATTTCAGGAAGACCTTCAGGCCAATAGAAAAATGGCGGACTGGGGGGCCACGCTCCTTCCGAACGCCGCCACAGTCATTACCTACTGCAACACAGGAGCTCTGGCCACCTCCGGAATCGGCACCGCCCTGGGGGTCATCCGAAAAGCCTTTCATTTAGGAAAAATAAAGAAGGTCTATGCCTGCGAGACAAGGCCCTACCTTCAGGGAAGCCGCTTGACTCTGTGGGAGCTGATGGTGGAGAATATACCTTCCATTCTGATTACGGATAATATGGCGGCCCATTTGATGAAAACTGAAAAAATTGACGCCGTCCTCACAGGGGCAGATCGCATCGCCGCAAACGGAGACACCGCCAACAAAATAGGCACCTACGCTCTGGCGATCCAGGCCCGGCACCACGAGATTCCTTTCTATGTCGTAGCTCCGACTCCGACCATCGATCTTCATATTTCCTCAGGAGAAGAAATTCCCATAGAGGAAAGAAGTCCGGCAGAGGTTACACAGATAGGCTCCCAACATATTGCCCCCCAGCGAGCTCAGGCCCGACATCCCGCCTTCGATGTCACCCCCCATAAGCTCATCACCGCCCTCATCACCGAAAAAGGCATTCTCCAACCTCCCGATTCCACAAGCATTGCGAAACTCAACGGCTTAAAATGAAAAAAACAAAAATCATCGCCACTTTAGGCCCCTCCTCAGAAAAACCTGCGACACTCAAATCCCTCATCTCGGCCGGAACCAATGCTTTCCGCTTGAACTGCTCCCATGCCTCTCTTGAGGAAATGGCCTCCGACATTCAACTCATTCGAAAAACAGCTAATTCCCTAGGTCGTCCTGTCGCCATCATGCTGGATCTCCAAGGGCCGCGGCTCCGAACAGGCAGGTTGAGAAATAACGAACCCGTCTCATTAAAAACAGGCCATAAAATTCTCATAAC
>JACQJN010000235.1 GCA_016205085.1 Elusimicrobiota bacterium
CGCCGGCTTCCCCTGCAATCTGTATCCCGGCCATGGCCCGTGCGAGGCTGGAAGTAGAGTGCTCTGCCAGCGGTGGACGCAGCCAGGAGTTCTGGATTTCTTCTTTTATCTGGTCATAGACTCTCAGTCTTTTAACCATGCGGGCCAAGGCTTGGGTTAGAAGTGGAATGTCTGTGCTGTATGCTCCGAAGTTATTCCGTCTTACGGCCTCGGTCAGTTTTTCTAAGTCACCGGGAGAATGATCCGTTCCACCTGTGCCATAGTCCGCTATGGCATAAAGGAGAAGCCGTTTCATTCTAAGATCCTCCGGCCAGGTTCCATCTTGATGCCAGGTTCGGTACAGTTCTTGAAGATACGAAGGATCTATTCTGGTTAGATAACGGTAAAGGGCTGGAGTACGGTCGGGGGTTTGTCCGTACTGGTTCAGCTGTTCTTTGGCGTGGATGTCGCCGTATCGGCATAACGCAAGATAGAGGGCATCCAGCAAGACATTATTTAGGAGCAGATCTATTTGGGCTTCGCTGGACAAGATGCCGCTGGGCTTCTGAAGTTCATGGATAAAACGTTGCGAAAGCTCTTCCGTTTGTGGAGACCCGTCTTTTCCCAGCAGTTCTGCGAAAGCTTCCCCTACTCTGGCTTTGGCGGGGTTGAAGAGGTGATCGCCACGGTGGCTAAGATAGGCCATGGCTCGGATGAGACGGGGTTCATCTTCGGCCCGGTTTCCGTGCCGGCCTAAAATCAGGGCGGCAGCCATCACTTCGGGATAGTGGCTATCCATGTTCTCGAAACGGATCCAGTCTCGAGCCAAAGAGAGATAGGCTGGGGTTGAGAGAGCGGCCAGAGTTTCGGCTGCGGTCATGCGCAGTGTGGGTCCGCGTTGGTCTCCTTGGTCGAGGAGAGTGAAAAGGAATCTTAGCAATTGGTGTCGAAAGCCGGTTTCGGAATTAAGCACCGCCTGTCTCACGTTTTCAGGACTCGGAGCTGTGGTCGCTGGAGGGGCTGTAACCGCTGGAGAAGTTGTGTCCGAGTTTGAGATAGTTTCTGTTGGGGTGGTTTGGGGGTTGCTAATTTCCAGCCAGACAGAGGCCCCGCCGTTGTAGGAGGTGTCCTCCGAGCCATGGAGGACGCGCGCCTGTATATTTTTGAGTCCGTTACGCAGCTTCGGATTTTTTCTGATCAAAGCCTTCAGTTTTGAAATGTCCTTGTTGTCAAAACCCCGTCCCGACCTGCGAACTAAGACCAGGATACTATCTGGGTTGATTTGCCAATCCAGGCTGACCGGCTCCAGTCTATAGGAAGTCTCCTTGAGGAAGTCGGTCGTTTTAAGGAGAAAAAGGTTGATCGTCTCCCGGGTGATTTCGGAATATCCATTGGCATCTATGGCCTTTCTTATCTTGGAAGCGGCGGACGCATATTTGTGATCGTTATCTCCCAATAAGTTGTTGTTGGCAGTGACGGTGGATTTATGTTTTCCCAGGTCCGGTTTGGCCGAGGCGGCTTCAATCTGGAGTTTCTGGTTTTCTGGGGAGACCTCTTGAGAATTAACTTCTGGAGTCGTTTCTGTAGAGTTTTCTGAACTCTCAACTCCTAACTCCGAACTCTCAACTCTTTTTGGTATCTCTATCCAGTAGTCTGTTCCTTGGCCTCCTTGGGCTTTTTCTCCTGCGGCGTAACCCATGCGGGTTCCTGGGATGGTGGACAAAACACGATAAAGCTCAAAGAAAAGCCGCCGGCCATCTTCTCCGAGGACATTCATCATTTCGGCCTTGTTGCGGGCTTCTTCACGTGTGGCTGGAGCCTGGCCTGTGAAGTGATTTGTCAGGACATTGATTTCTTGTGGAGTTATTTCGGTGTTGCGATGCAGCACTATCCTTATTGAATCCTGATCTATTTTGTACAGAATCTGAACAGGAGTCTTCTGATTCTCCTCAGGAGACATCTTCTTAGCCTGCTCTACAAAGAGCTTCAGCCACCCCACATGTGAATTTTGATTATCGGGGGCATTACGCAGCAAGGCGTCTCTGACGCTTTCGGAATAACCCGCTTGTTTGAGAGCAGATTCAATGGCCTCACGGGCGTTTTTAACTCCAGGGTCTTTTCCTTCTATACGATAATGGGTTGTATTGGTAATAGAAGCATTGTTAGGGAGGTCCATCTTTTTATTGAGGTTAAAAAATGAATCTGTTGATTCTGGTTCTGTATTCTCAATTTGATCGTTTTGCTTTTTCCCCGTTAAAGCTTCTTTGACCCAATGATCCAAAGTCTGGGCGGAAACATCCGGAACCATCTGGTTTGCGGCTGCTCGCAGCACCGTTTCAAATACAAACCCAAATAGCCTTTGGTCTGCGCCCTCTCCGGGCTTTCTCTTTTCTATCTTTTTAGGTTTAAGCGGCTGTACCTCAATCTGGATTCGACTACGCTCACCACTTTGGATTTTACCTTCCTGAATGTCCAACTGGATATGGCTGGACAAAACCTTGTTTCCATTTCTAGAGGCAGAGGCCAATATTTCATTGGCGATGGGCGTGGTCACAAGCCTTTGGATGGCATTGTTTAAGGGGCGTGCTCCCAGGGTGATGGAAAAACCCTCCTCCACTAAATAATCCACCACCTCGTTTGTCCAAGCCATTTCGTGACCGGCTCGTTCCAAAATTTGGGATAGTTCCCTTAAATTTAGTTCCACAATCTTGACAGCCATTTCGGGAGTGATGCTGTTGAATATGATGGGCTCTGCATGGAGGCGGCCCCTAAATTCAGGTCGGTATGTGTCCTTAAACGCCTGTTCGGTCACCTGCTTGGTTTTAGCCTTCACCTCCTCTGCAAGTTGGATCAGGAGAGTTTTTTTAAGCCCTTTCAGTTCTTCCCGCTTTTGATTGATCTCCCTTAGGTTTTCCTGAGTTTTTTGATTCGGTTCAAGATTTTTTTCTTCTGTGTCTAGGTCGGCAAGCTGAGATTTGATCTGGGCATATTTTGCTTCGAAGGGAGCCAAGGTTGGATTGATTGCGTGCATCCCCAGGTTGGAAGTCATAAGGATAATGGTATTCTTAAAATCTACGGTGCGGCCGTGGCCGTCCGTCAGGCGGCCCTCACTCATGATCTGAAGCATAATGTCCCATACGGCCGGATGGGCTTTTTCAATCTCATCAAAAAGTATCACGCTGTTAGGGCGTCTGCGCACCTTTTCAGTTAATTGACCCGCTTGTTCATAGCCCACGTAGCCTGGTGGAGAGCCGATCATTTTAGAAACTTCATGATCGTGCTGATATTCCGACATATCAATCCGTATAGCTGATTCAGGATCTTCAAACAGGAAGCGGGCCAACTCTTTGGCAAAATGAGTTTTTCCACTGCCGGTTGGCCCGGTTAGGTAAAAAACGCCTATGGGGGTATTGGGTTGCGATAAACCTGCTTTATTGGCTCGCACCGCTTCAGCGGTGGTGTGAATGGCTTCTTCCTGGCCGATGACGCGTTTGCCCAGGATCTCCTCCATGTTCTGGTACTTTTCCATTGATTCCTGGCCCAATGTGAGCTGGCCAGAGGCGATGCCTGTATTGATGGAAATCTCTCCTTTTACCATCTCATCCGTTACAACCGGTGTTCCGGAAGTCGGAACTTGTGTTCGCTTTTGGTAAAGCTCGATGATCTGTTGAGTGAGGTGCAGAGCCCAGTTGTAGAGTTCGATGGTGGAGGGCTCTTCGTTCTTAATGCCTTCGGTGACTAGATCTTTTTTACGCATTTCTGCCGTCAGGCGATTCATGGCGTATTGGAGATCTACCATCTTATCTTGAATAGTCAAAGAGAGGCGGTCCCTCTGGGTGTCGAAATTGGCGTTGTTAGCCGCTAAAACCAGATATTTGAAGGCTCGGCCTGGATTAAAAACTTCCTGGTCATATTTAGAGAGCTCTGCGGTGGCTTTCAGGGCTTCCGGGGTAATTGTTAATTCATAAAGTTGCTCGTAGAAGCCTTTAGCTCCCTGGAGCATGCGCATGGTTTCAGGAACAGTGGCTTCATTGATCCATATAGGAATAAGGCGGCGTCTAAACGCGTCGTCCGACTCCATGAACTTCTTATATTCCGCTCGGGTGGTAGCTGTGATCAGAGTCAGTTCCCCGTCCCGCAGGGGTTCTTTGAGAAGATTGGCCATCTGATCGCCTTTACTGTGCTGGAAAATCTTATGGATTTCATCAACGAAAAGAATGATCTTACTTCCTTTTCTGGGATCAGGATCGCTAAAGCGGGAGAGCAATTGAAGCATGGCTTCCAGGGCCTTGGCAGGATCATCCTGGATGAGCAGCTTGTCCAGATTGAACTTAAGGAGATAACGTCCCTGCATTTTCTTTAGTTGGAAGGTTTCCCCCTCTAGTTGAGTCTCGGAGAGTGAAATGGCTTGGGCTAATTTTTCGGCGATGGCCGTTTTCCCCACTCCAGCTTCACCGATCAAAACCACGCTGTTGATCACGCCTCGTGGAGAAGTAATGCTGGTGAGCACTCGGTTCGTTTCATCCACTCGGCCTATGACGGGAGGCTTTTTCTCAAATTTCATCTCCTTGAGCATTATCTGTAGGAATCCCTTCTCTTTGTCCGATAGCTTGAGGGCCGGGTCATTGAGGATTTCCGGAAAAGTCTTTACCTTGGGAGTTTCCGGTTTGGGAGTTGGGGGCTGGGGGGTTGTGGCCCAGCGCCCCGCTCCTCGCCGGCCCGGGTCGCGAACGGCGAGATTTACG
>JACQJN010000222.1 GCA_016205085.1 Elusimicrobiota bacterium
CTGTAGTCCTCCAAAATATTTCTTTCTTCTGAAACCCACTGTCCCAGCTTCTCAGATCCAGACTCCACCGCCACCATGATGGCCTGGGAGGCATAGGGATTTTCCCAAGACTCTCCTTGGGGAACCCGGCTGGCCCAAACATAGTTGATAGCTGCCCGGGGAGGATATTTGCCATAGAGAGTTTTTGCCAGCCCATACTTTGCCCTCTGACCCAAAGAAGCCTTCTTGGAATCATATTCAAATGTGACATAAATCCTGGCCGCGAAATCGTCCCCGCCTTTTTTCTCCTCTTTCTCGATATCCAAAGGTTTCTTGATCAGCCACTTCCAACGGAGGATAGGATAAACCCCAGGGTCCAGCCTCAACTCGCGGATGAGCCCCGAAGCTCCCGAATCGGTGGTGGCTCGAATATAGGATTGGGAACTTTCTTTATCACCCTTCGCAGAGCTACGGGTACCAGTGGTCCCCCAAGAGGGGGACCCCCATCCACTAGAAAACTCGTAGGTGGTGTGACTTTTGATTTTTTTAAATGTCAGAGGCTTCCAGTATTCCAAGAATTGAGGCTCTTCCCAGGAGGAGGAAAAAAGAGGCATCTCCGGCACGGGAGGCATCCCCTGGCAAAAGGCGGTAATCAGCAACAGGAAAACCACTGTTTTTAGCGCTGCATCAACTGCTGTATCTCTTCGGAAGTGATGGTCACCTTCTGCGGCTCGTAGGCTCCTTTGGGTTCTCGGTAGCTCGCCAAAAGAAACCCCGCCATCAAAAGCATAAATCCCCAGACATAACCTAGATAAGCTTTGCGGGAAAGAGCGTACATGAACTTAGAAAGGCCGGACAAAATGAATACACTTCCCAATATGCGATGAAAAAGAAGCGCATACCTCATGGCCCCTTCGGAACCATGCTGGGTGTGGACACAGAAAAGGGCTCCTATCACCACAAACAGCAACCCCGACACACAACCCCAGGTCTCCATCTCTTCCCTTGAATGCGAAACCATTTCATACAAACCCGCAACACATATCAGACCCGCGATGACCAAAAGCTGCACCTGCTGAGAGTCTGCCTTCGAAAAACCGCGATGGAGAAACATATATAAAGGAAGGAAAAATCCCGTTAAACAAAGCACAAGCGGCCAGCCCCACCGAAACCACGAAGAGGGACTCTTGACTTCTCCCAATGCCATCAGGGCCGCCACAGACAGCAGCGTCCCCTCCACCATATGGACAAAGTCAGACCCCGCCCTCAGATGTTCCGGATCAAGAAAGTTTTGCATCAGAAAAAGCCAATTGGTCAACGTACTGATCCGCCAGGCGGGTCGGTTTGGGGATGCGAAAACCATCTGAACACTTTAAAGTCAGATGGGCCGCATCCCTCAAGCTGATCTTATGCCCTATGGAAACGAATATGGGACTCACCCTTCGTTTAGTCCTTAAAACCACCCCTATCGTCTCTCCTTGATCCCGCAAAAGCGCGCGGCCTCCCGTTTTTCCATTGGGCTCACGATATTCTCCTATCAAACGGGACTTGGCACAGCCTATGGTAGGCTTATTCAAGAGGAGTCCCATATGCGAGGCAATTCCTATGCGCCTAGGGTGCGCCATTCCCTGACCATCAAAAAATATGATGTCCGGCTCCGTGCGCAGTTTTCGAAATACTTTCAGAAGCAAAGGCCCCTCCCGAAATGAGAGAAGTCCCGGCACATAAGGAAAACTAGGTTTGCCAACGGCCCACACCCTCTCTATCTCTTCTAAGTCAGGAAACCGGAAAACAATGACGCCGGCATAGCCCACACCTCCTTTCCAAGAGATATCCGCTCCCGCCACGTACCGGACCTTTGGCAACCGCCCCCCGGTCAAAACCTGCTTTCGCAGACGCTCCTGAATACGAATCGCCTGACGTGGAGTGACGTCCCAGGAATGCAATTCTCTTGTGATCATCTCTTGCTAAACATGGATTCCGGAGGAACAACAACGGTGCGGCCTTCCGCTTGAGTCAGAAATCCGGAGCGCTGCTTGGGGTCATGCTGAAAAACCAAAAGCCACCGCCTCTCCTCCGCCAGCTTCAAAAGCCTTCTTTTTTCTTCCAGCGTATCCAGAGGAAAAAGATCATAGCCCATAATCCAGGGAAGGGACACATGAGACTTAGTGGGGATAAGATCTCCCAAAAATATAGCCCCCTGATTCTCGGATTCCACCAC
>JACQJN010000263.1 GCA_016205085.1 Elusimicrobiota bacterium
AGCTCAAGGATCGATTCCAAATAATAGCTTGTCGTCGTCTTGCCATTGGTGCCCGTAACTCCAACCAAACATAAGTGTTCGGAGGGCTTCTTATAATAATGCCCGGAAATGATGGACATGGCTCGATGGACATCTTCTACCTGTATCCAAGTTGTAGAAACAGCGTAAGGAACCGGAGGAGGGTCCAGTTCGCTGACGATCGCACCGGCTCCTTTAGAAACGACTTCTTTTAAATAACGATTTCCATCGGTGTGTTGGCCTGATAAGGCAAAAAAAATAAAGCCACGTTGCAGTGTTCGGGAATCATAAGAAAGCCCCAAGACCTCTCGATCGATTTCTCCCACCACGCATTTTTTATCGATGCCCTGCAGTAACCCTGCCAGCTTCATCGAGCTATCTTACCGCTTCCCTCAAGTCGAGGCAAGCGGATAAGGGGTGTCAAAGCCAAAGGCTTATCTGGAGCAATCCCATAGAGCGCCAAAAGTCTCGATGCCAACTCCGAAAAAATAGGCGCGGCCACCTCTCCTCCGTAATAAGAAGACCGAGGCTCATCCAAAATCACCAAGAGCGTCAACTTGGGATCGGAGACAGGAACAAATCCGCAAAAGGAAGCCATATAACGGGAGACATACTTTCTGGTGATGGGATCTATTTTTTGAGAGGTGCCCGTTTTTCCAGCTACTCGATATCCCGGAAGGCCTGCCTTTTTCCCTGTCCCTGATTCCACCACCCGTTCCAACATTTCTACCAAAAGTTTTATATTCCTATCCGAAGCTACCTTTCTCACGACGCTTCCTGCTCCCTCCCTGACCTTCTGCCCCGCCAACTGCCGCGGGACTGCGAGTCTCGACCTTTCCCATAGACTCGACTGCTCCGTTGAATCCTCCCATGTTTTTACGATATTGGGTTCTCTCAAAAATCCTTGATTGGCCAAGGCCGAATAGCTTGAAACCAGTTGTAGCGCTGTCACTCCAACGCCATATCCATAAGATGCCGAAGCCAGATCCATTGCATCCCAAGATTTCATAGGTCGAACCAATCCCGCCGATTCTCCCGGGAAAAGAGAACCCGTTTTGCTTCCAAATCCCAACAGACGCAGTGTAGAATGAAATTTTTCCATGGAAATTTTAGACATCAGTTTAGCCATCCCGATATTGGAGGAGTATTGCAGTATCTCGGACAAGTTCAAGAACTTGTACGGCTCATGATCTCGAATGAGGACTCTTCCGGCGGATTTCCCTCGGAATACCCAGGAACCATTCTCACAATCAATCAAATCTTCCAGGCCTACCGCATGCTCCTCCAAAACCGCAAGGGCTCCAACAATTTTAAAGGTGGATCCAGGATCGAAGACAGACTGAACCACGGGATTATAAAATGGATTCGAAGGCTGTGAAGCCATCGCCAAAATATCCCCAGTCTTGGGATTCTGTACCACTACCATACCGCCTTTCGCGCGGTGCTCAGATACTGCCTTTGCCAATAATTGCTCACTATAAAACTGAGCCCTGCGATCTATCGTCAGACGCAGATTTAAGGGAGAAAAATTTACCCTCTGATTCTCTTTAAAAATAGTCCTTCCCATCCCATCTCGAATCACCTCCAATTTCCGCGTTCCTCCTCCCAATTCCTTTTCAAATACAAGCTCCAAACCGGATAAGCCGTTGTTGTCCATGCCTACGCTTCCCAAAAAATTACGCCCCAATAATTCTCCCGGATAATCCCTATACTCCTCCTGGATCAGTCCCAATCCATTCCATTTATAAGCCGCCACCTCCTGTGCCTGCTGATAAGACATTTTTCTTTTCAACCAGACAAATCCCCCCTCTTTTAGTTTTTGACGCAGTTGCCCGGAGGTTATTTCCAATGCCGCAGCCAAACCTTTTTGGACCGATTCCGATGGCTGGGCATGCATCCCATCCCAAAAACAGGACCATCCGGGGATGGAATCGGCCAACGTTTCTCCCCGCACGTCTAAAATTTTTCCTCTAGGGATTATTTCGGAGAGTTCTCCACGAGATTCATGACTGGCGAGATTGCGGAATTTTTCATGGCGGAATACCTGAAGATAACTTAAACGCAAGATCAACGGGAACAGTGGTAAAAG
>JACQJN010000011.1 GCA_016205085.1 Elusimicrobiota bacterium
CTCCCTGTTACTATACCCGCAAGGCCGGGTCTCGCAGCGCCAAGAGCACATTCGTCTATGAAGACAATGGTTTTAAGGTAGGGCGGTTTCAGCAGAAAGCGGATCTAGATCTGACCAAACTGGCCTTGGAGACGGTCCACGGCCAGATGGGGAAAGTGGATTGGCTGAGTTTCGATAGGTTGATAGGCAGCAACGCCCAGATGCAATTCCATGTAAGACTTCTGATTCCCAAACAGTATGCCCGCATCGCTCTTTTGTGGTTTCAAACGCTGTTCCCGGCCGGTTCCGCTCAGAAGAATCCAACGAAAGAACCCGATATCCTAACCGTTTACTTTCCGCAGTGGCTCGAGCATGCTTCAGCCCCTGCCAAGGAGAGATTGCCGGATCGGATGATCTTGGTTAATCCTGAGGCGGGAATAAACTATGTTTTAGGCGTGGATTATGTCGGAGAGACCAAGATGTCTTTTTTAAGGCAGGCGATGTATGGAGCCAAGAAAAAGAGAGGGTTGGGGTTGCACGCGGGATCTAAGATTATACGAGTCAAGAGCCCAGACACTCAACTCAAAGATGTCGGATTTTTATTGTTTGGTCTTTCCGGAACAGGCAAGACCACATTGACTTTGGAAGATCATGGCCTGAAATCCCCGGAAGGCGTGGTGGTTCTTCAAGATGATATCGTGCTTTTAACTACTGCTGGTCGGGCCTATGGGACGGAGGATAATTTCTATGTAAAGACGGAAGGTCTGACCCAAGCCGATCAGCCCGGACTGTATGAGGCGTTGATGCATCCGGGGACCGTTTTTGAAAATGTGTATCTGGATGAGAAATCCAAACAAGTCCAATTCACCGATTACCGTTACGGGACCAACGGCCGGGCTCTGGCCTTAAGATCACAAATCCCCAATTCGGGAAAAATGGTGGACCTGGAAAAGGTCCACAAGTTGATTTTTATCACTCGAAGGGACACGATCGTGCCTCCCGTGGCTCGGCTGAACACAATTCAGGCAGTGGCCTATTTTATGCTGGGAGAATCCATCGAAACTTCAGCGGGAGACCCTACCCGCGCCGGTCAGCCCAAGCATGAAGTTGGTTTTAATCCCTTCATTCTGGGTTCTGAGGATGAGGAAGGCAATTGCCTGTTCAGTATCTTGAAAGCCAATCCCGGGATCGAGGTGTACCTGCTCAATACAGGCAGCGTGGGCAAGCAAGCGGATCAAAAGGATTTCGATCCCAAGGGAAAAAAGATTACAAAGGATGTGTCTTCCAAGATTTTGGCGGCATTGGGGCGGGGGAATATTCGCTGGAAGAAAGATCCCGACTGGGGATACGAGATTCCTGTGGAAATTCCGGGGATTCCTGATTTTAATCAGTATGATCCCCGTCCCTACTATCTTCCCGCGACCTATGCCCGTTTTGTCAGCGAACTGAAACAGGAGAGATCTAGGTATCTTTCCCAGTTCACTCAATTGGATCCTCAGGTCCTGAAGGTCTTTGCCTAATGGCTGTTTTTGCTTTTGCTATGTTGGAGTTCTTTTTTGCAGGGGGGCTATTCGCTGCGGACATCAAAACTAGTTCGCCGAGAACGTTTACGGAAGGGGAGCTGGTCAGTTTGACCACCAGAGACAATTGGAAGCTGGCGGCCCAATTTCAAAAACCCCTCAAGGAAGATATTCTATTTTTGCTTCTCCATCATATAGGGGGCAAGAAGGAGGACTGGGTGCCTTTCGCGGCCTTTGCCTCCAACGGCGGGTACGGATATCTGGCCTTGGATTTTAGGGGTCATGGGGAAAGCTTGGTGGGACCTGAGGAATCGACTGTTACCTACAAGAGTTTTCGCGAGAAAGGCACTGACAATGAGTGGAACCAGATGGTTCGAGACGTGGAGGCAGCCGTCGACTTCTTGGATCGGGAAGGCATCCAGGAAGACTCCGTCGTGGTGATGGGGGCCGGATTGGGAGCCAATGTAGGCTTGAAGTTTTCGGCTTTGCGAAAATCCATTCCTATGGTTGTCCTTCTTTCTTCTCGGATCAATTTTAAGGATGTCTTAACCGTAAATCCGATGAGGGTGTATGGGGCGAGGCCCATTCTTTTTGCGACTTCTCCTGAGGATGGGAGGGGTTTCAAGGGGACTCAGCTTCTGGTCAACATTGTCCGTCAGCAGATTGGAGCGGATTATGTCAGTTTCATACAGCCGCGCAAAGGCATTGGTATTAAAATGCTGAATCTAAAGCTGATGCAGCAGATTTTGCAATGGGTAAAAAATCCGGTCAAACCCGCCGAATTGCCGTCTTCTCCTACCAATTATTCGAATCTCGCGGTTCCGAGTGAAGAAGTCCCTCAGTAGTCTTTATTTTCAACTACCTACCGAACAGCCTAATCCTGCTACCCGAAATATAGACCGGTTAGGAATCTTGAGGGCCGTGGAGCTCATCCAAAAGGAGAATCAAAGAGTTCCTGTGGCTGTGCTTCGAGAAAGCCCCGCCATTTCCAGGGCCGTAAAAGTTTTGGTGCAAGTTTTTAAAAATGGAGGCCGTCTTTATTTCGTGGGGGCCGGAACAAGCGGCCGTCTGGGAGTGGTGGAGGCGGCGGAGTGTCCTCCTACTTTCGGAACCGCGCCTCAAGCGGTGCAGGCCGTTATGGCAGGGGGAAGGGCTTCCGTTTTTCAGTCTCGGGAGGGAGCAGAGGATAATGAGGAAGCGGGAAAGAAAGAGGTTCGCCGCAGGGTACGGCGGGGAGATGCCGTGGCCGGCATCGCGGCCAGCGGGGTGACTCCTTTCGTGTTGGGGGCTTTGAAGGAAGCCAAACGAAGAGGTTGCCGAACGATTTTGGTTACCTCCAACCATAAACCTGTTCCGGGGGCGGCTGAAATTGTGATTTGTCCTCGGGTGGGACCGGAGGTCCTGTCCGGCTCTACGCGGATGAAAGCCGGGACGGCCGCCAAACTGGTTTTGAATACATTGACCACAGTGGCCATGATTCAATTGGGGAAGGCGTACCAGAATTGGATGGTAGACTTAAAGCCCACGTCTCAAAAATTAAAGTTCAGGGCGGTGAGACTCATCTCCCGGTTGGGAAGAGTGAGTCCGGGCCGTGCCGAGAGGTTTTTGGGTTTTGCACATGGGAACACAAAGGTGGCCATCCTCATGGCCCATAAAGGTCTCTCTTATCCCAAAGCTGTGCGTGCTTTGAATTTAGCCGATGGCTTTTTAAGGAAGGTGTTTGAATGATCGCCTTGGGAATCATGTCTGGGACTTCCGCGGACGGGGTTTCCATTGCGGCGGTTCGAATTCAAAGGAACAAATTAAAAGTTCTTTCACATGGCACCTACCCGTATTCCAAAGATCTCCAAAATGAAATACGAGGAGCGGTCCGAGATTCCGTGCCGGAGCTCTCCCGTCTAAATTTTAAGCTGGGAGGCCTATTCGCCGATTCGGTTTTGAAGTTTTGCCGTCAAAACCGAATCTCTTTGAAAAAAATCTTTGTGATAGGGTCCCATGGCCAGACGGTGTACCATGGGCCAGGAGACAGAATACCGAACACACTTCAAATCGGGGAGGCGGCCATTATCGTGGAGCGGACAGGCGTTCCAGTGGTGGCGGATTTTAGGCCCAGGGATATCGCGGCAGGAGGGGAAGGAGCACCCCTTGTCCCTTTCCTGGATTTCTTTTTTTTCGGGCGTGGCCCTTTGAGGGCGATCCAGAATATAGGAGGGATTGGGAATGTGACGGTAGTGGGGGGAGGCAAGGTCCACTTGGCGTTTGACACGGGGCCGGGAAACTGTCTCATGGATTTAGCCGTTCAAACCATTACGAAGGGAAGAATTTCTTTCGATCGGGAAGGGCAGTGGGCGAAGAAGGGGCGGGTGGATTTTGATCGCGTGGAGAAGATGTTGGAAGACCCATACTTTGCAAGGCGTCCTCCCAAGTCTTTGGACAGGTCCTATTTCGGATGGAATTTTATAAAGAAGCATTTTAGAGAAATTTCTCTTCAGAATCTGGCCCCTATTCTAGCGACGCTTAACTTTTTTACGGCACGGTCCATCGAGAGAAGTTACCGAAAAATCATCCTGCCAAAATTTAAGATTCGAGAGATTGTGGTCAGTGGGGGCGGGGCTTTAAATTCCGTTTTAATGAGGAATTTAAAAAATTTACTTCACCCCATTCCCATCTCCACCTCCGAAAAGTTTGGTATTCCGGTTCTGGCCAAGGAGCCGGCCTGTTTTGCTCTGATGGCCCTTTACGCCCTCCGAG
>JACQJN010000223.1 GCA_016205085.1 Elusimicrobiota bacterium
AGCTGGATGAGAGCAGAAATGTTAAATGTCAAGATTTGATAATCATATGTGGCATCAGCGGTTACGGTCTTTGATGTTTGGGCTTCTAGGGTTTTCGGTCGTTCCACTTTTTGTATGTCTTTCATTCACTTCGCAACAAGCCTTAGCGGATGAAAATCTTCTCCAGATCTTTCAGTGTCGATTAGATCCAGTCTGGGATGATAAACCACACCATCATACTATACGCATTTTCCGACCGCTCCCAGACTCGCAATATGTCCAGGAGTATCATTTCGATACGATAGGAGGTTACGCTACTTATGCCGATAAGTTGATCTTGTGGTCCCGCTGCGAAAGTGACTGCAGCTTTAAAAGTGGGACCTCCAGCCAAATCCATGGAGCCGGTGGATGGTTTTTTATTCCTTTATCCAAAGCCTCTGCTCGGATTTTGAAATTTAAATCCACTTCCCCTTTGCTAGGAGAAGGTCCCAAGAAGGTAACTGTTTCATTAGACACCAAAACCCTACAGGGGACAATGTCCTATAGATACTGGCTAGCGTACATGTCACTGGGAAGACCATCGCTACAATTCGAAACTACATTTACCTGTAAAAAAACAAATACTGTGATCAACATGTCTAAACCTGTTGATTCTCAGTAAAAATGATAGGGGCAACTGGAAACTGGGGTCTGTGAGTTTGATGGGGGGGTGCTTCTGTCGAGTCCATCGATTTATCGGGATGAGACATCCTATACTATGGAAACTTGAATGGGTGTGCCGAGGCAAGAAGAGGGCGGGCTATGCCATCCCAAATATCCTTGGAGCAGTAGCTTTGGGACGTACCAAACCTACGGATTGTATGGATGTTTGACACGACTAAGAGGGACCGTGTTTGGGTAGGTTGTAACTCGGCCTTTCTGCAATAAATCATTCCTATTCGAAATTGTCTATTTAGAGAAGTTTATTGTCACTAAGCTTCCCCTCCTAGTTTGTTAATATTTAACATAGATTCTATTCATTTTTGGTAGAATCAACTTAAAGTCAGGGTAATATGTGGGTTTTAGTTCCTTGTAGGAAGAGGGTTCAGCATTCCTGGCCGGGTGCCGATTTGCATCCTGGCGCCCTGGCCGAAGGCGACGATTTAATGGGAGGAACCTGGGTTCCTCCTTTGTAAAGCATCCCGAGCGGCAAGACAACCTTACCGCGAGGGACGTTCAGCCCTGTCAGCAGACAGGGTGCGGATAGAGGGGCGGGTGGCGGAACGGCAGACGCGACGGACTCAAGTTGGGTCTCCCCAGGGGCAACTCTGGGGTAATAAATCCCTCAAATTCGGGGAAGGCTAAATCCTTAATAGGACATGCTAATCCCGAGCCAAGGCCTCCGAGTTACATCGGAGAGCAAGGTGTAGAGACTAGACGGGGGACTCCGATACAAGATCGGGTGAAGGGATAGTCCACTCCTAGCGGAAACGCGAGGGTACAGTGTAAAATCCGTTGACCGCAAGGTCATGAGGGTTCGAATCCCTCCCCGCCCAGCCACTTTTGCACCACAAAAGTGGAGTTCTAGGTTCTAAGTTCGAGGTTCTAGGTCTTTTTTAGGACTTAGGACTTAGGACTTAGGACTTAGGACATGAAGATCGCGCAGCCGGGAAAAAAATTCGTCTATGGCGGGCTGGGGATAGCTGGAGCATGTATTCTGGCCTCTTTCTGGATCTATTGTTGGTTCTTTTGTCTATTGGCAGGTGCGGCTTTTGTCTTTTCCTGCTTCTCGGCCTATTTTTTTAGGGACCCGGAACGTCCTGTGAATTTAAAGCCGGAGGAAATTCCTTCTCCTGCGGATGGAATAGTTTTAAGTGTGCGTCGGGAAGGGCCGGCGGATGTTGTCACCATCCGCATATTCCTGGCCATCTGGAATGTCCACGTCCAGAGGGCTCCCATAGGTGGACGGGTGGAAAAAATTCATTACCAGCCTGGGAATTTTGCTTTAGCGATGAAACCTGAGGCAGTGAATAATGAAAGAAACTCCATCCGTATCGGCCAAGAGGGTGG
>JACQJN010000225.1 GCA_016205085.1 Elusimicrobiota bacterium
AACATACGCCACCGGCCAGCCTCGGGAACGCCTCCGAACCAAACTCAGATACTTTTTCGCCAGCGATGCCGGAACAGAACGGTCTGAATGTAACCGGACCTCCGGCCGGGAACTCTTGAGCAGAGAAGCTAAAATATGTTCGGCAGAAGCCTCCGGCTCGCCTACTCCACGCCGGCGCAATAAATCCACCCCAACCCTTACTGCTTCTCCAACTCCGAAATTCTTTTTCGTAATAGGGCCTCCAAGACGGGGGCCAGTCCCCCGTCCAATATCTGCTGGAGATTGTGCCAGGATTCATTCAGCCGATGATCCGTCACTCGGTTCTGAGGAAAGTTGTAGGTTCGAATTTTTTCGGATCGCTCTCCAGTACCCACCTGTTCGCGACGATCCTGCAGCAAACCCTTTTTTTGTTTCTCCTCCTCCAACAAGGCCAGCTTGGCTCTTAGCATATTCAGCGCCTTTTCCCGATTCTGCCCTTGGGAACGCTCCTCTTGGCACTGCGTCACCAAGCCCGTGGGAATATGGGTAATTCGGACTGCCGTCTCCACCTTGTTTACATTCTGTCCTCCGTGGCCTCCGGCCCTATAGGTATCCACCTTCAGATCCTTGGGATCGACAAATACCTCGGTCTCTTCCATCTCCGGCAGGACTGCCACGGTACAGGTAGAAGTATGGATTCTTCCAGAAGCTTCCGTCGCCGGCACTCTCTGAACCCGGTGAACCCCACCCTCCTGTCTCAAAAGAGAATATGCCCCGGCCCCGCGGACAAAAAGAGTGGCCTGTTTAACGCCCTTCAAGCCTGTCATGCTCAATTCCATCGTCTCAACCTTCCAGCCGCGCAACTGAGAAAACCGGAGATACATCCGAACAAGCTCCGAAGCGAAAAGAGCGGATTCCTCACCCCCCGCCCCCGCCCGAACTTCCAAAAACACATTTTTAGAATCCCTAGGATCTTTAGGCAGAAGCTCGCGCCGAAGCTCCTCTTCCAAAGCCAGCTTCTCCTCCTCCAGTTTTTTTTTGTCGGCCTGGGCCAGAGCCGCCAACTCCCTGTCCGAACCTCGGAGAATGGCCTCCAGCTCCATCCCTTCCTTTTCCAAACGCTCTAGTTGATCCATTTTAGCCACTAGGGGGGCCAGTGCGGCGTGACGTTTGGATAAAGCCTGAAGCTGAGCGGACGGAGAACCGGCCCGAGAAACAAGCTGGACCTCAATTTCTTTGAATTCTTCCTTTAACTTTCGAAATTTATCATACATGGGCATCAACAAAAAACCCATTCCCACTGAGCATAGGAACGGGCTTGCAAAATTTTAGCTAACTCTTTTTCTCGGATTTAGCCTTCCTGGGAGCGGTGGTCAACAGCTTGCCCTTGCCAAGAATAGGAAGGACTCGTTTGGCAGTCGTTTTCTTAGCCGCACGTTTCATCGTCTGCCCTTCTGTCTTGGCAAAGCGTTTCTTAAACCGCTCCACCCTCCCAGCCGTATCTATCAACTTCTGTTTTCCCGTATAAAAAGGATGACAGGCGGAACAAATTTCCAGTTTGATCACGGGTTGGGTAGAACGCGTGGCGAAGGAATTCCCGCAAGCGCAGGTAACTTGAGACAAAACGTATTTAGGATGGATACCCTCTTTCATCCTTAGTTCCTCAAGGCCAGGTCAATGCCCCGCTTAGGGTTGATGGGCCTGCCTTTAGAATCCCGAACTTCAAAATGAAGATGGGGACCCGTGGACAGCCCCGTGGAACCCACGCGACCTATCAAATCCTGGCTTTGCCGGACCCATTGCCCCACCTTCACATGAATATCGGAAAGGTGTCCGTACCGCGTGCTGGCCCTATCCGGATGCTGTATCTCCACCATTCTACCATATCCTTCCTTCCATCCGGCAAAAATAACCAAGCCGCTCCGGGAAGGATAAACCGGAGTTCCGTATGGCCTGGCCAAATCCCATCCATCATGAAACCGCATGACCCCCAAAATAGGGTGAAATCTTCGTCCGAAACTGGAACTAACTTTATACACGCGCCGATTCTTCATCCTAAAAGGAAACCGGTAAATATCCTTTATCTGAGCAAAGTCTTCTATCTTTACATTGGAAATATAATTCGCCAAAACCATACGCATCCTGCGGCCTTCCATGGAAACGGCACGACCTGAAACTGCGGTACGCCTGGGCAGTCCGAATGGAATAAGATTGGAAAAACTAATCCAACGGGATTCAGGAGCAAGGTTGGAGAATGTGGGGCTGCTGACCGGAGCGCTGACCAACAGGCCGCCAGACAAGATCAGAACCGTTAAAAACTTCAACATGGTATTCCGCTCTGCCGAGCTTCAACCATTTCCGCGTCCCTGCCTGCCGGCAGGCAGGCACCCTATTTCCGATGAGTACCCGGACTTGGTCATCGTCAGTATATTTTAACAAATCCTCACCCTCCTCGCCTGGGTCTTTTGGTTCTATGAATCTAGAAAAATGGCCCATCTGTTTCATGGGTCCTAGGACCTATTGACCCGGTTATTTCTCCATGCTGGACAACTCCATGGATTCTAAGAAATCCTTGTTGGATTTGGTCGCAGAAAGCTTCTCTAAAAGAAGTTCCATGGCCTCCACGGGGTTTAAGGGAGCCAGCACCTTCCTTAGGATCCAGGTTTTGCTCAATTCATCTTCCGTCAGCAACAGCTCCTCCTTGCGAGTACCGCTGCGGTTGATATTGATCGCGGGAAAGATTCTCCGGTCGGAAAGAGCCCGATCCAGATACATCTCGGAATTGCCCGTCCCCTTAAATTCCTCAAAAATAACCTCATCCATTCGGCTCCCAGTCTCCACCAAAGCGGTGGCGATGATGGATAGGGATCCCCCCTCCTCAATATTCCTGGCGGCTCCAAAAAACCGCTTGGGCCTTTGAAGGCTGGTGGCTTCCAAGCCTCCCGAAAGCACCCTGCCGCTGGAAGGGGTAATGGTGTTGTAGGCTCTAGCCAAGCGAGTGACGGAATCCAGCAATACCACCACATCTTTTTTCTGCTCCACCATTCTCTTGGCTTTTTCCAAAACCATCTCGGCCACCTGAACATGGCGATCGGCGGGTTCGTCAAAAGTAGAGGAGACGACCTCTCCCTTAACCGAACGCTGCATATCGGTGACCTCCTCGGGGCGCTCATCAATGAGAAGCACCATCAACACCACCTCCGGATGGTTCGTGGAGATGGCATTGCAGATTTTCTGAAGCATGATGGTCTTTCCCGTCTTGGGAGCCGCCACGATGAGAGCCCTTTGCCCCTTACCCAAAGGAGCCACAAGGTCCAAACACCGTGTCAGAAGTTCTCCCTTATTGGTTTCCAAAGTAAACCTCGCATTGGGATGCAAAGGAGTCAGATTGTCGAACAAAGTTCTTTCTTTGAGGTTTTCAATCTCCACCCCATTGACTCCCTTCACCTGAAGTAGAGCGAAAAATCTCTCTCCCTCCTTGGGGGGGCGCACGAAACCGGATACGGTGTCTCCCTTCCTCAAGCCGAACTTCTTGATTTGGGAAGGAGAAACATAAATGTCATCCGGCCCCGGAAGATAGTTGTAGTCCGGAGATCGGAGAAACCCAAATCCATCCGGCAGAATTTCCAAGGTCCCCTCATCGTAGATAGAGCCGTTTTCCTTGGCTTGAGCCTCCAGAATCCGAGCGATGAGTTCCTGTTTTCTTAAGCCCGAGACCGTTTCAATTTTTAAGTCTCGCGCCACATTATTGAGCTCTGCTATGGTGAGCTTCGACAATGCGGTCACATCCATTTGTTTTGTTGCTTGTTCCATATCTTCTCCTTTTTTAAGCCCTCAGTAATTGAAAGGCACGATACAACTCACGCACCTGCCCTATCAGACGGGCCTTGGTCTGTGTATTGGGCACAACCAAATCGGCAAGAGCTGCCTTCCGGTCCATGGGCCACTGGGCCCGAAGACGCCGGAGGGCTTCTCCCGGAGCCAAGCCATTGCGCTTCCGGATCCTCCACAGCTGGTCTTTCGGTCCGGCATACACCAACAGCGTCAAATCGAACAAAGATTTAAGGTTTTTTTCAAAGAGAAGAGGAACATCCACCACCACCACCCCCGCTTCCTTGATCTTTTGAATCCATATTCTCATCTTTCGCAATATAAGAGGATGCGTCAGTTTCTCCAACTGTCTCCGTTTCTTGATGTTTTTAAAAATGATCTTCCCTAACCTTTGACGATCCACTCGTCCACGTCTATTCAAAATTTCCCCGCCATATTCCCGCATTAGTCGAGAACGAATTTTCGGAAAATCTAATATCCCATGGGCCAATTCATCCAGATCCAAGACGTGGGCTCCCAATTTTTTGAACGCTCGAAGAGCCGTCGTCTTGCCCGTCGCGATTCCGCCCGTCAATCCTATGACTAATTTCCTCATCTTTGGCATTTGGGACAATACACCGTACCGCGCTGGGCCATCATCACGAATCGAAGTTTTTGAGTGCAGCGGGGACAGGCGGAACCGGCCGGCTTGGCATACACTCTCCATTTTTTCTGGGTCCGCCCCGGATTTCCATACAGATCTACGTAATTTCGGAAACTCGATCCTCCATTCTGAATGCCCATCTTCAAACAGTTCTGAATGGCCTGAAACAACTGCCGGCCCTCTCTTTGAGTCAAATCGGAAGCCCGGCGGGTAGGCTTGATCCTTGAAGCGAACAGGGCTTCCGTTACGTAGATATTTCCCAGGCCCGCCACGAAACCCTGATTCATCAAAAGGGGTTTGATCCTGCCCCTTCTCTGACGAAGTCCCTCAAGAAATTGGTCACACCCACACTCCAAAGGCTCCTGCCCCAAAGATAGCACCTTGGACATATCTTCGGTATTAAAAATAAGGACCTTCCCCAGACGACGGACATCTACAAAACTGAGAGTTTGGGAGCCATCTGAGAATCTAAAAATCACCCTGCTTCTGGGATCGGGCTCTCCCCACCGAAGCTGTCCCGTCATTCTCAAATGGATGGCGATGCAAAAAGAGCCCAAATCCATGAGGATATACTTGCCCCTGCGCCGTACGCTCAGCACCTCAAGCCCTTTCACCTGTTCCGGAGCAAGAGGAGACAGGGAAAATGCAGAAGAATCCAAGACAGCCATTTCACGAAGGACCCTCCCCTGAACCGCGGGCCGCATCTCCCTGACAATCGTTTCCACTTCCGGCAATTCAGGCATTGCCTCCCCTCAAACGCTGAGAATGTTTATCCAAAATTTGTTTTTCCTTGGTCGTCAGCGATTCCATTCCCTGCTGCGCCACCTTATCCAAAATCCGATCCACCTCCGTTTCAAGAGTTCGGGGTTCCGAGTTGAGAGTTGCGGGTTGAGATTTTCGAACTCTAAACTCTAAATTCTTAACTCGCAACTTAATCACCCACCACCATCGCAAGTAAATATATCC
>JACQJN010000226.1 GCA_016205085.1 Elusimicrobiota bacterium
GTTCTGTAGGCGAACCCCAAAGAGAGTTTGGGGTGGGGGTCATAGCGCAGGCCCAGCATGCCTTCCACTCCCCAGCCGTCGGCACTTAAGTCGCTTGTGTTCGTGTCTATGGGAGATACCAGGTTTATCTTGGTGGTTATTTTTCCGTACATCACATTGAGGCCCGCTCCCAGAGCCAATTCGGGGGTCATCTGTAAGCCGGAAGAAGCGGTCCATAGAAGCACCGCCGCGGAGTTTTTTAGGTTCAGGCGGACTCCCGATGGGGAGGTATCTTCGAAGTCGGAACCTTGCAGGAGCGGGGTGTAGAAGCCCAGACCCAAGCCCATTTTTTCTCCCACGGGCAGAACTCCGCCTATGGCCCCCAGAATAAACGGCGAAGAGAGCTTTTCTTTAGAAAAAATGGCGCCGACTCCGGGGATATTGGAGAGGGAATTGGAATCTTTTCCATAGGCCATTCCTCCGAACAGCTCCAGGCCGATTTCCCGTTTCTTCGTTTGGGAGGCTTTGGCTAGGTTGGCGGGATTCCAGTAGATGGCGGTCCAATCATCCGAGTCCGCCACCGCGGCTCCCGCCCTTGCCGTTTGGCGGGCGCCCACCCCTTCGAATTCATATCCTGAACCGAAGCATGGGGATGTGAGCAGTGAGCAGTAAGCAGTGAGCAGTACAATTTTTTTCATGAAGGTTTCTCCTTGTATACTATGTCGGCTAGCCTAAATTCCCCAACAGGAATTTAGGCTAGAGGGATTTGGGTCCGTATGGTGGTTCCCATCCCCTCTTGACTGGTTATGTTTATTTCTCCCCTGTGGGCTTCTAGTATTTCCTTGACGAGCAATAGACCGATGCCCGTTCCTTCCTTTTTTGTGGAGATGGGCTCCCGTGTCAATTTTTTTAAAAGAGCCTTGGGGATCCCACGCCCATTATCCCGTATCTGGATCGTCATATTTCGAGCGTCAGCATCTATTTCCAGTTCAATGCTTGGGGATTTTTTAGATGGATCCATGCCCTCTATAGAGTTTTTAAGAATATTGAAGTAGGCCTGGTGCATCTGCTCTTTGTTGCCACGGATTCCGTGTCCATCCCTTGATGAGAAACGCTTGATAAAGCAGATGTTCTTTGTCTCAGGATAAAAACTGATGATGGAAAGTATGGTGTCTAAAATCTTCGCAGGGTCTAAAATCTCCATGGAGGTTTGGCAAGGCTTGCTGTAGGCGGTCATGTGGTTCAGAAGTCCGGAGATCCGGTCCAGCTCCTGGATCATGACGCGGCAATCTTGTTTAGCGACGGGGGAAATCTTTTCTTCGGTCTGGAGCATTTTGATAAATCCTTTCGTGGCTCCCAGGGGGCCTCGGATGTCATGGACAATTTTATTGACAAGCAGTCCTATCTGCGAAGAAGCTTCCAGTCTGAAGAGTTTGTTCAGAATGATCTCTTTCTCCTCTTGATCGGTCTGAAGCTTCTTGCGCATGTTCCTCATGATAATTTTGTAGAAAAAACCGGCCAGGACAAAAAAGACAAGGGTGCTGGCTACGACTAAAAGAGTGGCCGGAATACTTTGATATATTTGTCGCGCGGTCAGATCGTAGGGACGCAGAACCCCTAAAAATTCAGCCAGTATGACGGCCAAATACACTCCTAGGGCGGTGATCAGTCCGGTGGGGTATTCTATGCCGTAGGCGGCCTCCGCGATCAAAATGCATATAAAAACGAATGTGAAGGGGGATGTGATGCCTCCGCTGTAATGGAGGACGAATCCCATGAGAAGGATGTTCAGTGTGCTCATGAGAGACAAAATCCAGGGCATGATCTGGGATAGGTTCTTAAAGAAGAGGAATAGGAAAAGGTGAAATGCGGCGGAGACAAGGGCGATAATGTGGAAATTGCGATGGAATGGAAAACCGGGAATAAAATAGCAAAAGGCTCCGAAGGAGCTGAGGATGGCGATAAAGAGGGTGTGGTAGCGGGACAGAGAGAA
The DNA here is from genome assembly GCA_016205085.1 of Elusimicrobiota bacterium. Classification (GTDB taxonomy): domain Bacteria; phylum Elusimicrobiota; class Elusimicrobia; order JACQJN01; family JACQJN01; genus JACQJN01. The sequence continues at coordinate 1,973 of JACQJN010000226.1, forward strand.
AGGGAGAAACCATTTCATGGATGGGAAGGAGCGGGAGGCAGTTTATAGAGGCGGCAGAGGTTTATGTAAATGGAGATGGCGGCGGAGGGCGCGAATATAAAGAAGTTGAAGTCATCGAGCGGGACGAAAAAAAACCTGATTTTGGTGTCCGTATTGTACACCCACCAGTTATATTTAAACGCGGCGTGGTCCCAAAAGAAACCCACGACTCCCATGAGGACAATGGGAACGCTCAGGGCGGGGAGATGGATTGTTCTGACGATGAATGGAGCCAAGGCGAGAGTGAGGAGGTTATACACGATGAACTGACTGTAGAGATAAGAGGGAGTCTCACTCCGGCTATATAAGGAAAGGACTAGGAAGAGAAGGTTTCCCGCTCCCAGAAGGGTCCAGGTGTCGGCTGGACTTTTGTTTTTCTGGAATCTGGAGGAGCAGAAATTATAGAGGAATATGCACAGGATGCCGCCGAAGGGGTAAAAGAGAAATTCCTCCAAGGGGAGCCAGGGGGTTATCCAGATGCCCATTAGGAAAGGGGGTTGGAAGGCCCACCAGCCCATGGCGCTTAAGAAAGCGCTCCATATCCAGCCGATGACGGAAATTATTCCGATGGATATAAAAAACGGTTTTTTCTGGACTCTTTTTAGGATCGCTTTCCAGAAAAATAGAACCGGCAGGATGAAAAGAAAAAAGAGGACCTGCATGTATCTCGGTTTGGGGTGAAGGGCGCGGGTTTCCGCAGGTCTCTTTTCTTCTTCAGGCATGTAATGACTGTCTTCCTTCAAAGGCTCCCTGCCAGTAGCGCACGAATGTGGGGGCCGTCAGCATGATGAGGGCGTAGGCCAGGAGAACCTCCAGAGGCATATTGAGTAGTGGAATAATTCCCCAATCCCAATCCACCTTGTCAAAGCGGTAGTGCCATAGCTGGATGTTTGTTCCTATGGTTTCCAAGGGGAATCCGACCAGAATACCGGCCAGAACATCGAATATAAATATGCGTTTGTCTTTGGGAAGAATGGCATGTTTTTTTAGGAAGAAATAATAAAGTTTTTCGGAGAGAAACGTGGTCAGTGTGAACATCATTCCCCAGGCGATGGGGATGATGACAGGGGTGTCTTTATAAAATGTGATTTTGAAATGGTAATCCACAAGGGGCTCCACCGCGAACTCCGAGAAGACCCCTACCATGGTTCCCGCAATCATGTCTCCCGTGACGTTCCGTTTGCCCAGTTTCCGGAAAAGATACCAGACAAGGAATATGGTGATGTAAGAAGCTATTTCGGATAAGATTAGCGGCATTTATTTCTTTTTTTCAAAGGCCTCCTGCCAGTATCTGACGAAAGTGGGGGCTATCAGCATGAGCAGAGAGTAAGCCACCAGGGATTCATATGGCATATCCAAAAAGGGGACATTCCCCCAGTCCCAGTTCAAGCGGTCGTAACGGTACTCCCATATTCCCGTATAGATACCTATGATCTCGCTGGGAAATCCAACCAAAAGACCTCCTCCCAGCATGTCAAAGAGCAAAATTCTTTTATCATAAGGCTCGATTTCATTTTTCTTAAGTAGCCGGCAGTAGAGTTTTTCCGAAACGAAGCTGACCAATGTAAACATCACTCCCCAGGAGGCGAGGATGGAGAGGGGGATATCCTTGTAGACGTTGATTTGGAAGTGGTACTGCCATAGTGGTTCCGTGGAGAACTCTATGTAGATACCCAAAAGAGTCCCCGCGATGATTTCTCCCTTCACGTTTCTTTGGGCGAAGCGCCGGAAAAGATACCAGATGACGGGCACTTGAAGGTAGGTCCAAATTTCCCAGAGGATGAGTTTCATCGGATTCCCGCCTTGGTCTGGAGGCCTTTTCGGAGGGCATGCAGGAGGGTGACCACAAAGAGAGGAGGAAAGAGGTAATAGATCAAAGGTTCTTCTATGGGGACTCCCCAGATTTTAACCCCCCAAATCCTGGAGTCGTTATATATCCAGTGTCCTCGTGAGAGGGAGTAGTGTTCCGCCAGAAACATGACCACCTCAAAGACGGCCACCATGGAGAAGGCTGCCCGCCAATTTACCTCATACCGGACGGAGCGGTAAAGGGGAATAAAAATAAGAACAAATGGCAGGATGAGAATGGCGCTAACCGACCACCATCTTATTTTCTTTTTTTCAGGCATAAATCTTTCTTCTTTTGAAAAACCGGTCGAAAGCCATATACATGAAAATAAAAAGAGGGGACGCCCCGAACCAAAATATAAACTCCTCGATGGGAACCCCCCACAGCCAGATGCCCAGGAGGGGATCTACTTGCTCGGAAAACGACCAAATATCCAGCCAGATGTAGACATACTCCATGATGAATGTGGCTACGGTCATGATGGCCATTGTGGCCCAGAAGGCCTTTTTAGTTAGGGGATCCAGTTTTTTCCAGAGAAATCTTCCCAAAACGAATACGGGGATCCAGAAAACGATGAGAGTCATGAGGAAGTAGCGTGGCATCAGTTTCTCAGTAGATTCTCGATTTTTTGTCGGAGCTCTTTGGCGGAAACGGGTTTCTGAATAAAGTCGGTTATCTCCAGGGCTTTGATCCCCCGGATGATTTCTGGATCCTGGGTGGACGAGATGGCCACGATCTTGGTGTGTTTTAAGGCTGGGTCGGAACGAATCAATTCGGTCACTTGGCGGCCGTCTATGTCTTTTAGGAATATATCCAGGAGGATGAGGTCAGGCTTAAAGGATTTCGTCAAAAAACCCGCTTCATAGCCTGAGTGTGTCCCCTTGATTTCCAGACTCGGATTATCTTCCAAGGCTCTTTGGAAGAAGCGGA
>JACQJN010000026.1 GCA_016205085.1 Elusimicrobiota bacterium
CATTAGGACGGTTCCATCGTAAATCAAGTAAGCCCTTTCGATGATGGGAAGTGTCTCTCGGACATTGTGGTCCGTAATTAAAATGCCTATTCCCTGACTCTTAAGCTTAAAGATCATTTGCTTAAGCTCTCCTACCGTAATGGGATCAATTCCCACAAAAGGCTCATCGAGCAGCAGTATTTTTGGTTTATGGATCATGGCTCGGGCTACTTCCAGCCTTCTCTTCTCGCCACCCGACAGAGCCCATGCTTTTTGGTGACGGAGTTTCCAGAGACCGAATTCCTCCAGTAAATCCTTGACCTTCCGCATCTGTTCCAAGCGCCCTTTGATTGTCCTCTCCAAAATGGCCCTTAGATTTTCCTCCACCGTCAATCCCCGGAAGACGGTAGGTTCCTGCGCCAGGTAGCCTACTCCAACTCTGGCTCTCTCATACATGGGGGTGTATGTGATTTCTTTTCCATCCAGAAGAATGCGTCCCGATTCGGGCCGGATAAATCCTACCAGGCTGTAGAATGTGGTAGTCTTGCCAGCCCCATTGGGACCCAAAAGACCCACAATCTCTCCAGAGGAAATGGTGATGTCCACTCCTTTGACCACTGTCCTGGAATCATAGCTCTTATAGATTTTTTCTGCGGTAAGGTTCATCGTTTGATCGTTTTTGATGGAAAATATACCCAGCCCTTGACATTTTTTTCCGCAAAGAGACTGCTGTGTGTTTTTTCTGATGGTTCCTGGGTAAATAAGACCTTTTCCGCTTCCACGGCGCCTGTCCAGTCGGGAGATTTCTGCCATACGATGGGTCTGCCCTCGGTTAAAGCATCCCTCGAAAGTTCTAAGACAGAATAGGCGTGGGAATAGTTGGCTTTGAGAGAGGTGGCCTTGTATGTTTCTGTGGCAGCTTGAAGTTCCAAGTGCAGCGGATTGCCCGTCAGTTGCCCTGATTGATCTTTCACCAGGTAATGGCCGTCCATACCTTTAAGGTTTAGCATGTCTCCATTTTCAAACTTCCTCTTGGCTTGAACGTGTCCCCGTGCTATCCAGCGCTCTTCCTGTTTTTTAAATAGAGCCCAGTCAGAGTGGATTTCTTGGTCTTTCTGAGTATAGGAGACATTACCTTCAAACTCCTCTTCTTGTTTTTCCCTGCGCACCGTCCAGCGGTCGCTGCGTACCACTCCTCCCGCCAAGCGTTCTTCTGCTTTTAAAAGGGTTGGAGATATGAGGGGAGTAAATAGAAAACAATAGCAGGCTATCTGTAGATTTGTCCGTAGCCCCCGTACCCGGCGCAATATAATGCGCCAGGTACCTGCGAGAAGGAAGTACACCTTGCTCGCGGGTAGGGAAGGGGAACCCTGGGTAGGGGAGGGTTCTGGGAACCCTCCCACTGTGGAATCTGTAGGGAGGGGTCCATTCCTCTGGAAACTTTGGGGATCGGGGGCCAAGGGCAAACTACGGATAGCCTGCTGGAAGGGAATCACTGTTTTGTCGAGTGAAGAATAGTTTCTTGGTGTTTGACCACAAATTCAGACAGGTCCGGATTGGATTCAAATCCCCGTCCCCGCATGACGGCGTCGGGTTTCCTGAGTTCTATTTTTTCCTCCGTAAAAATTTTTTTTCTGCTCGAAGAATAGTGGAGGATTTCAGTCAGAAGAGTGGATGAATCCTGCGGGGAGTGAACCACGACTGATTTTTTCAGTGTGACTTCCCTGGTTTCCGTTTGGATGGTTCCCATTTTTGAAACTGCCCTGGAGGTGAGATGATTGTCTTTGTAGAACTCCATCTCAGGGTCTTGAAGATCGGCGATCTGTTTTTGTTCGTGCATTTGGACAAGAGGAGACTTAAGGCGCCAGAGTTTGACTCCTGATTCTGTTTGGACCATGGCGACGTCCTCGATCTTTTGAAGCACTTCCAGAGGAGCTGGAATAGAGTCTTTATTTTGCGAACCACACCCTACGAGGGCAATAGCCAGTAGCCAGTTTTTTCTCACTACTATTATTTCAGGCCTTCGGCCAGGAGGTCCCGTTCATCAATGATGCCGATCGGTTTCATCGATTTGGGATCTACAACGGGAAGATTGTCGATATTGTATTTTTCCAAGGTGGTGGCGGCTTTCGTGGCCAGATCTTCCGGGTGGGCGCAGATGGGATGTTTGGTCATCACTTCGCTCAATCGTCGGTTCAGGAGATTTGGGTCTTTCTGAAGCAGCCGTCTGAGATCTCCGTCCGTGAAAAAACCGATCAACTTTCCTTGAGCATTGATGACACTGGTTGCTCCTACGCGAGTGTTGGTCATGATGAAAAGAGCTTTGCGGACAGTCTCCCCTGCATCCATGATAGGATTTTCCTTGCCCTTTCTCATAATGTCCTTCACTTTCAGCGAAAGCATCTTGCCCAACATCCCTCCTGGATGCAGACGGACAAAATCTTCCTTTTTAAATCCGTTTTTTTCCATCAAAGAGATGGCCAGGGCGTCTCCCATCGCCAGCATGGCGGTTGTGGAGGCGGTGGGGGTGATATTATAGGGACAAGCCTCTCTGCGGACGTGAAGAGGGATGACTAGATCCGCTTCCTTCGCCAGTGGGGAATGGGGGCGTCCTGTAATAGCAATGATCTTAAGTCCTTTTTTACGGATAAAGGGTAGAAGGCGTTTGATCTCTTCCGTTTGGCCGGAGTAGGAAAGAGCCAGGATCACGTCTCCCGAAGCCAACATGCCTAAGTCGCCATGCAGGCATTCCACGGGATGGAGGAAGAGGGCTGGAGTGCCCGTTGAGGAAAGTGTGGCGGCCACCTTTCTTCCCACAAGCCCTGACTTGCCGATTCCAATGACAGCGACTCTCCCCTTGCATTCCGACAGCATTTCAATGGACTTTTCGAAGTCGGAATTGAGATTTTTGGCCATATTCGCCAGGACTTCCGCTTCTATCCGAAGTACCTGTTTGGCCCGGTTAAGATATTGATTTATCTTTTTTTGCCTGGAAATAGCCATGGTGTCATCTCGGGAGGGATATTACGCAGCTCGTAAGGATGCGGTAGTTTTTTTAAAAATAATTTCATGGTAAAGAAAATAATGATCAAGCTGACATAAATGATGCCGAGGGTTTTCAGATGCCATTTCCAATCCGGGAACCAAGCTGGAGGCAGCGCAAGATCTCTTCCGCATTTCTTGCAGGCTTTGGAGGTATCCTTATTTTCTTGGCCGCAATTCAAGCATTTCATGTTTTTTGACCGCACGATCTATCATAATGATCTCTTCGATAAATTGGGGAATATCCCTCAGGGCTATGGAATTGGGGCCATCGGAGAGGGCTTTGTTGGGATCGGGATGTGTTTCAATAAAAAGACCCGCGATTCCTATCGCCGTAGCCGCCCGAGCCAGAGCGGGGACAAACTCTCTTTGCCCTCCGCTGGCGACGCCTAAGGCTCCGGGAAGCTGGACCGAGTGGGTGCAATCAAATATCACGGGATAACCAAAGGATTTCATGATTTCAAGGCCGCGCATGTCCACCACAAGGTTTCCGTAGCCGAAACAAGTGCCTCGTTCCGTCAAAAAAATCTGATGGTTGCCGGTAGATTCTATCTTTTCGACGATATTTTTCATATCCCATGGAGAAAGAAACTGGCCTTTTTTTACATTGATGGATTTGGCTGTTCGAGCGCAAGCTATGATCAAGTCGGTCTGCCGGCACAGAAAGGCCGGAATTTGAAGGATATCCGCCACTTCCGCAGCCGGTTCCGCCTGGGAGGGTTCGTGCACATCCACCAGAAGTTCTACCTTAAATTCCTTTTTGATTTCTCCGAGGATTTTAAGCCCTTCCCGGAACCCTTTTCCTCTGTAGCTTTTTATCGAAGATCGGTTGGCTTTATCATAGGAGCATTTGAGCACAAAGGAGCGGCTCTTTTGCTCGAAGATATCTTTCAGGAAGATGGTTATTTGGCGGAGCAGGGCCGGAGATTCAAGAGCGCAGGGACCCGCGATAAAAAAGAGGGGCTTGTCGTTGGGGCCCATATCAGGCCTGGCCCTCCGTTATTGCTGGAATGTTTAGAGAGAGTTGGGAAGCGCCCAGTTTGATCGTGGTGTGCTCAGTTTTGAGTCTAGAGTGGGTTTGGCGTGGAGGTTTTTCACGCTCTTGACGGTCCGGCTTGGGTTCCAAGAGGGATCGCATGTGCCGTATGGCTGCCGCCACGAAACTTTTGAAAAGAGGGTGAGGGCGATTAGGACGAGATTGGAATTCAGGATGGAACTGAACCGAAAGATGCCAGGGATGGTGGATAAATTCCATGATCTCAGCCAAGCCCTTTTCGGTGTACTCTCCTGTCACCAGAAAACCTGCGTCCTCTAATGCGTCACGGTATTTGGAGTTTAGCTCATAGCGATGCCGATGACGTTCGTGGATGGAGGATTGGTTGTAGGCTTTATAGGCCAGGCTTTCTTTCTTTAAATGGCATGGGAAGGAGCCTAGCCTCATGGTGGCTCCTTTTTCTTTGATTTTTTTCTGTTCAGGAAGAAGATCAATGATGGGGTGTTTGGTGTCAGGATTAAATTCGGTGGAATTGGCCTCTTTCAATCCGAGTACGTTTCTTGCAATTTCAACGGTCGCCAGCTGCATTCCTAAGCACAGCCCCAGAAAAGGGACCTTTTTTTCCCTGGCGTACTGGATGGCTTTGATCTTGCCTTCAATGCCTCGGTCCCCGAACCCGCCCGGAACAAGAATGCCGTGGACCGTGTCCAGCTCCTCGATCCCTTGAGATTCCACATCCACATACTTCATGCGGACCTTGATTCCATTGGCTAATCCGGCGTGGGCGAGAGCTTCTTCAATGGATTTGTAGGCGTCTTTCAGTTTCGTATATTTGCCTGCGATGGCGATGGAGATATCTTCCTTGGCAGTTTTAAGCTGCTCTACCATTTTCTGCCATTCTTCCAGATTTTTTCTCTGGCTGCGCATCCTCAAAAGCATCAATATTTGTTCATCCAGGCCTTGTTTCTCGAATAGAAGGGGAACTTCATAAATATGCGCGACATCGGGAGCTTCGATGACGGCTTCCCGCGGAACGCTGCAGAAAAGGGCGATTTTGGATTTTAGTTCCGTGCCCAGCGGTTTTTCGGTTCGGCAGATAATGATGTCGGGATCGATTCCGATTTCCCGGAGCTTGTTTACCGAATGTTGCGTGGGCTTGGTTTTTAGTTCGTCGGAGGATTTAAGATAAGGTATCAGAGTCACGTGAAGGTACAACACTTCGTCGCGACCCGCGTCCAGCTTCATTTGCCGGGCGGCCTCTAAAAAGGGAAGGGACTCGATATCTCCAACGGTCCCACCGATTTCTATGACCACCACGTCAAATCCCTTGGCCACCGTTTTAAAACGGTTCTTGATTTCGTCCGTGATATGGGGAATTACCTGGATCGTGGCGCCCAAAAATTCGCCCTGACGTTCTTTGGCGATGACGGACTCATAAATTTGACCGGCGGTGATATTGTTGATGCGGTGCATATCCACATCCAGGAACCTCTCGTAATGTCCCAGGTCCAAGTCCGTTTCGGCTCCATCCACCGTCACATAGACTTCGCCGTGTTGATAGGGGTTCATCGTGCCTGGATCTACGTTGATGTAGGGATCGCATTTTAACATGGTGACTTTCAGCGTGCGGGCTTCCAGGAGTCTTCCCAGTGATGCTGCCGAGATTCCCTTGCCGAGGGAACTGACTACGCCGCCCGTCACGAAAATATATTTAGCCACGAGTTTCCTCCAGTCCTAAAGGACGAGAGTGCTTCGCCTCCAGCATCGTCTGCTCGACTTTTTGTATATCTTCCGGGAGGTCCACTGCCACTGTGTCATTTCGCACTTTAGCTACATGGATGGGGTAACCATTTTCCATGGCTCTGAATTGTTCCAAGCAATGTTTTTTCTCAGAAGAAGTCTGAGGAAGTCCGGCAAATTTTAGGAGAAAGTTTTTTCGATACCCATATATGCCGATGTGTTTGAGGGGGTAGCCGCTTTGGTTCCGGCCACCGTTTAATTCGCGGCTGAAAGCCAGCGCTTTATGTGATGCGTCGATTTTTACTTGGACTACGTTGGGACTGGTCAATAAAGCGCGTGGAACTTCGCAGGCGGCCGTGGACATCACTGCTTTTTTGTTTCGCTTTAAAATCTGGATGACCTTCTGAATAGTCTTGGGGGAAATGAGTGGCTCATCTCCTTGGAGATTGATCACGATATCGCTTTTTGTTTTTCTGGCTACATGAGCGACGCGGTCTGTGCCGGAGAAGCAACTTTTGGGAGTAAGAACCGCCCGGCCTCCAAAAGATTCCACCGCTTTTTGAATGCGAGAATCATCTGTCGCAACCACCACCGGTTTCATGGTTTTTTGGGCGGCTTCGTAGACCCATTGAATCATGGGTTTCCCCGCAATTTTTGCCAATGGCTTTCCTGGAAACCGAGTGGAGCCGTAGCGGGCGGGGATGACAATTAAAACACTGTCCGACTTAGAACTATTTTTCATGACTGCATCACTTTTTTGAGTTCTTCCTGAGTAACGGTGGCTGTGCCCAATTTGCCCACTACGAGTCCTGCGGCATAGTTGGCTAGTTTGGCTGCTTCCAAAAGTTTGGCTCCGCAAGCAAGTCCCAGAGAGAGGACAGCGATGACGGTATCCCCTGCTCCGGTCACGTCAAACACTTCCCTTGAGATGGCGGGGATGTGGGTGACCGCTAGGGGGGCGTGGTTTTGAAAAAGAGTCATTCCTTTTTCTCCTCGGGTGATCAGAACCGACTCTGACTTTAGGGCTCTTAGAATTTTGCTTCCCAGCTTTCGGATCGAGGATTCATCCTCTCTGGGAAGGAGCCTCATCCCTCCCCAGGCCTCCGCCATGTTGGGAGTAATGCAGGTGACATGTTTGTAGTTTTTAAAATGTTCCACTTTGGGGTCTACCGTGATCGGCAGATGGTAGTGTTTGGCCAGTCGAATGGCTGTGGAAAGAATTTTCTTTGAGATCACTCCTTTGCCGTAATCGGATAAAATGACTGCATGGCAGTGCGGTATCTCTTTTGTCATACTTTTCAAAATTTCCAGTTCTGCTTTGGGAGTGATGGTAGAGGTGGATTCCCTGTCATACCTCACGACCTGTTGATGCTCGGCGATGATCCGCACCTTTTCGGTAGTGGGTCTTTCTCCATCCCGGAATATGGCCGAAGTCTCGATTCCTCTGTTTTTTAAATCCGCCACCAGCTTAAATCCCGATTCATCGGTACCGACCACTCCAATCAAGTTGACGGCGGCACTTAAGGAAGCCAGATTCCCGGCGACGTTTCCGGCTCCCCCAGGAACATAAGTTTCCTGGTGGATCCGGACGACAGGGACCGGCGCTTCGGGGGATATCCGATTCACCCTTCCCCGCAAAAAGTGATCCAGCATCAGATCTCCAATCACTAATATTTTTCTATCGGGGAAGCGAGAGACGATCTGAAGAAGCCTTTTGGTGGGGATCCCCTGCTCGGTGTCCGAAACCATCTTGGACTTGTATTGTACCATTTCCAGACCCTTATTTGGTGAGGTTGGTCAGTTCCGCTGAGACGTTACCTATAAAAACTTCTGCTTTCATCTGGACGGGAATTTTTCTATCGTCGGCCGTCATCCACACGCGTAAGCGCTTTCCCTTTTGTATGAAGATGCCCTCTTTCCGAAGCATGGGTTCTACGATAAAACAGTCGAACTTGCCTAGGGGAGTTTTGACATCATCTCGCTCTAAAATCTTTATGATTAAGGGCCAGTTTTCCTTGGTGTTGACATCCAGGGTGTATTCCCGGCCTACGTCCATCTGTTGCATACGGATATAATAGAGACTGGACAATATGTCGAAGACAAAATCAGGAATGTCTCCCTGCCGGTAAGAGACATTTCCGTTTTTATCTTTGATTTGGCTTAAGAATTTCTTTTCTTCTGTTCGGTACAGGGTCCATTCTTCTCTAAAGAAGTTACCCTCCCGAATTCGTTTGTAATACCCCCAGGAGTTCAATAGAGAGGTGTCCAGCCAGGCTTCATTAAAATCTCGAACCTTAAAAAAAGCGTCAATAAAACTATTGGAGGCGGCTTCGGATGTTATATGGTAGCCGGTTTTTCCATTCATCTTGACTGTTTCAGTGGAGCAGAGGGTGGCTCGGCCCACGTTGAGAATTCCCCATTTGACCTTATATTCCAGGCATTCGGGAAACCAAAAGGGGCGAGGCATGGAAGTAGATAGGGCGGTGGGTTGAATCAGCGTGGAGAGATCGGGGATCGCGGTAGGATTCTCCGCCGCATGGATGAGGCGGATGGGCAGAGTCGCGAAAAATAAAAGCGAAATTTGGATTGGCATGTTTAAATGCGGTAAATGAGTTTAAATCGGAGTAAAACCCATATGATGAAAAGTCCAATCCACGCCTTGTATTCTTTGTTTTTGTTGAATTTATCCCAAGAGAATTGAGAGGTATCGAGAGCTATTTTCCATTTTGCCCATTTCCGGGGAAGCATGGCGGGGACGTTCTTGCGGTAATGCGCGTATTCTTCTTTGAAAATATCTTCCAGGTGAATTTCTTCGTTTTGTATCTTGGTTTGGTACATCCAGTAAAAACCGAGTCCAGAAAAAATCCAAAGCAGAAGGGTCCTTCCCCAAAAGGAAATATTGGTGACGGAGAGGCAGAATCCCAATGCCATCAGGGCGGAGCCTAAATAGAGGGGGTTTCTGATCAAGGCGTAAGGCCCTTCTGCGGAAAGTTTTCTATCCTTGTGGATGTGTCCTGCGGCCCAGGTACGCAC
>JACQJN010000027.1 GCA_016205085.1 Elusimicrobiota bacterium
GATATGGGCTGGAACAAACAGCACCTGAATCAACCTCTCTGAATGAAACCCATCCGCTTCCCGAACAACACGCTCCAGATATTGTTTCTTGGGTCCGCCTACCGGAGCCAAAAGCCATCCTCCCGGTCCCAGTTGATTCAAAAGCTCCTCTGGAATCTGTGCCAACGCCGCAGTGACCAGAATCCGGCCAAAAGGAGCTTCTTCTTCCCAACCCCTTAAGCCGTCTCCAGTTTTAAAATAAACATTGGAACAACCTAAGCTCTTCAGACGACTCTGAGCCCTCAGGGCAAGCTCCGGCTCCATCTCCACCGTATACACTGACTGCCCCAGCCGGGCCAGAATAGCCGTCTGGTACCCGGAGCCCGTCCCCACCTCCAATACCTTTTCCCAACCCTCCAGTCCCAAATTCTCCGTCATATAGGCCACGATGTACGGCTGTGAAATGGTTTGATCCCATCCAATGGGAAGCGGTCTATCCTCATAGGCATCCACCCGAAGTGAATCTTCAACGAATAGATGTCGAGGCACTTGCCGCAAGGCATCCACCACTTGAGAATTATGAATACCTCTCCGGATAATCTGCTCCTGAATCATCTTCTCCAATTTATTCTTCCAGTCGAATTCATCCACAAAAGAATTTTAAGGCGACATGGAGAGAGCCGCAGATTTTGCGCTTTTAAATTCCTGGATCACCTCTTTGGCGGCTTCCATCCATTGCAGGGTGCTGTAAGGTCCCTTGCGCCCCCAAAGGGCTCGGCTTAAATCATGGACAAAAATTCCCTTCGCAGGTCCATCCCCATAAATGCCCTGCATTCCCGCGCGAAACCGCCTCTTAAATTCATTGAGATCCATCTGTTGATGCAGGGGCCAATCAATCACATTTCCCACCATCACCTGCGCCTGATGGGATTTTAAATACTGACTCCAGGAAAGAATCATATCGTTAAACTGATCCCCGGTCGCCTCATACATCATCACCGTATCCACATCAATTCCCGCATCGTTCATCATAATGGGATCCTGGCCATGCTGCCAGCCCCTTTCCCATCCCAGAGTAAACGCCCATAAAGACTTCTGGGAACCGACAGCCTGTTTAATTTCCGACACAATCTGCCCCACGCGATGAGCCCTCCACCACTGCCAAGCGTCAATAAACGCCCTGTCTTTTCGGGCAATTTTCTTTCTGACAAAAGCCCGAATTTTTTCTTTGGCAGACAACGACTTCCAACCCTCCGGAGGTTCCACCCAAGGCATCTCTTTTAGGAAATCCTCAGCCAATTCATAGCCTCCCAAGGCGTTGCGGATATAATCCAAACCCAGGTAATCCACTTCCGGGATATCCCGGAATGTCTTTAGCAAATCGGCAATGTCCCCCGGACGATGGGGATCCCGGATAGAGATGGAGCGAGTCACCTTGAGCGTGTCGCTTTCTATGTCCACCGCGTATTCATAGCGGGGCAGTCGAGCAGCTCCGGGCAATGTCATGTAGGACATCACCCACACCCCGAATTTTATGCCTCTCCTATGGCATTCCTTCCCTATTTTAGGCAGCATGGAAAAATTGTAGTCCATCCAAATTTTTCCGCGGTCTCCCGGAGTCTCGCCCGCCAAAACCCAGAAAGCGTCCGCCCCCAGATATTCCACCCAATCCAGAAGGCCCGTCCAGTTTTTTACCTGTCCATCCGGCGCCATCACCTTCAAACTCGCATAGGGATTCATATTTTCATAAGTGAGCGCCACGAAGCGCGGGGGGAGGGGGGAAGGTTTTCGATAAGCCACGCGGAAGGATTTTATTTTAAGTCGGTCTCCCAGTTCCTCCGCTCCCATTAAAGAAGGAACATACATCCCTTCCGGAGCACTCCAAGGACAAGGCCACTCCGCCACCCAAGCATCTTCCGACTCCCGCCAACTCAACTGGAGAATTTTCAGCTTCCCTATGGTGGCCACCGGTTTGCCGTTTCGATGGATCACCACCTGGGGCGGGGAAGTCCTCCATGCCCTTCTCAACTTCCAGTCCCGAGTCTCCAGTAGAATGGGGATGCGCTGATAATGATAATACACTTCCTCTTTAGGCCCCATATAAACAGCTCCATTCCAGGAAAGCCAGAAAAGATAGAGAGTCCGGATTCCCCAAAGCAAGACATAGAAAGCCAAAACACGAAAGAAGTATCTAAATGTCATCCGTATCTAAAATAATCGTGACGGGGCCGTCATTGACAAGCTCTACATCCATATGGGCTCTGAATTCACCCGTCTGCACTGGAACTCCCAGACTGCCTAACTTCTGGATAAAACTCCGGTACAACGGTTCCGCCCTATCCGGCGTCGCCGCCGGCATAAAATCAGGCCTTCTTCCTTTTCGGCAATCCGCGTACAAGGTAAATTGAGAAACTACCAAAGCCTCGCCTCGAACATCCAGCAAGTTGGAATCAAATTTGCCTTCCTGATTTGAAAAAATCCTTAACCCCGCTATCTTTTCGGCCAATTTTTCCGCGGATTTCTCATCATCTTTTTGGCCTACGCCTAAAAGAACAAGAAATCCGGCCCCAACAGAAGCCTTCCGGACGCCGGAGACGGAAACAGAAGCCTGGGAAACCCTTTGCACCACCGCGCGCATATTACCTGGGTGAAACAATGTGGAATTTTACTATAATAGCTTGTGTTCAGAAAGCAAATAAATCTTGGAGGAAATTGAAATATGGTCACAGGTCTCGTCTTAGTCCGACTGATGTCCGGCAGGGAAAAACAAACACTTGTAAGAATTAAAGAAACCAAAGGGGTTTCCCATGTCTGTGCCGTATTTGGCCGTTGGGACTTGGTCTTGGATATGGAAACTGAGGATTTGGCCAGTTTATCCAATACGGTAGTCCACAATATCCGGGCGATCCCAGGGGTACTTTCCACCGAAACCCTCGTCACTACAGCAATATAAAAACGAGATTAGGAGAATCGAGATTAAGAGATTAAGATTTTTATATAAATGAATCCGATTCTATCCGTCAAAAATCTTAAAACCTACTTTTACTTGGAGCAGGACGTTGTCCGAGCGGTAGACGGCTTAAGCTATGACCTATATCC
>JACQJN010000240.1 GCA_016205085.1 Elusimicrobiota bacterium
CGTAATCAAAACATTGCTCAAAAGAACCAACCCAGCCACACCCCATACGCCGAAAGGAACCAAATAGCCCAAAGAAGGCAAGAGAAGTCCAATAAGAGGAAGCGCAGACAATACCACCGCCCAATAAGTATACCGGCCCTGTTTATTTAAGCCTCCCTTACCACTGAAAAAACCCATTAAAATATTTCCCACCAGATTTCCCAAAGGATACATCGCCATCACCAAACCAAGGTTAGTTGGCCCCCCCGAAACAAGCTTAGGCAGGATAAGAAATATAAAAGAATCCAGAGCCAACATCTCCAGCACAGCGAAAAGTAGAGATGGCCATATAAAAGGCTTGGCCTTCATCATCCGAAACCCCTCCGGAGATTCCTTAAGTCCCTGCCGCAAAATTCGAAGCCAGCTTTCATTTTTTTCCTTGGTAACATCCGGTCGGCTTAAGGATCGGGATTTGAGCAAACGAAGCACATAAACAGAAGCTACAGCCAAAAGTGTATAAGCCACAAAAGCCAAGGCAGACCCTCCAGGACCATTGGTAGTTTGGACAGACTGGTTCAACCAGGAAATGAGGTTGCCTGCCGCATAAGCCCCTCCTACTCCTACTACTCCCATCACAATCTGATAAATGGCATTGGCCCTGACATAATGCTTCTCACCCGAGTTCTGTAAAATCTTAGTAAAAGCAGCCTGACCG
This sequence comes from Elusimicrobiota bacterium, assembly GCA_016205085.1. Taxonomy (GTDB): domain Bacteria; phylum Elusimicrobiota; class Elusimicrobia; order JACQJN01; family JACQJN01; genus JACQJN01. Next base: position 695 of record JACQJN010000240.1, read on the forward strand.
GCATTTCCTCCGAAAATGACGAAGAAGGCGCGAAAGAGCATCACCAGAAAAAGCAATCCCATGAATAAACTCACATTCATGAATAGGGTAAAGTTGGGAGCCAGAAAAAAGAATATGGGGATGAGGAGGACCACCATCCCCTGCAAAAAACTGGTCCATACAAGAGCCTTCCTATTAGAAATCCGATCCACCCAAGGTCCTGTAGACAAACTGGAAACCGCTTGAGAGCTGGAATACCCGAACCTCACCAAACCCAAACCCAAAGGCGACTTGATTCCGAAACCAGGGAGGGCAACTTGATTAAATTGAACTCCCAAGTTCAGGATCGCCTGCCCGATCACGTAAAGCCAATACATCTTGTTGTCCTCGGGATTAGGCAGGACACGCCAGTGCCGAGGAGGTGGGTGGGCCTGCTCTGCATGCGGGGCACTGGAATTATCCCCCGCAGAATAGTAATTCCCCGTCCCCCAAGTTCCCCACTGAGAGGAATAGGGGGTGATGGCGGCGAAAGTCATAGGCGGAGATTCCCTAAATACGGAAGCTATCTCTTTTTCACTCTCTGCGGGACCTTCCTGCCTGCCCGAATTGATCCCGCCAACTGCTGCGGGAGGGGTGGCGGTAGGCCCCCCTTGCCCAATACCCAGAATGAGTCCAACCGCAATCCACAACCTTTGAAGAAAAGCCCGTATAATGCCTGGAGAGGAACCCCACAGACTCTCATTCACCCTGCGGTCAATTTCCTTCATGCTCAGTCCGGATAAAATCTTCAGCCCCTCCTCCGGAGTTGTAATTTCATAGACGTTGAACCGCCCTTCTTGGACCGCCTGCACTATCTCTTCATCCAGCATCAGTCCCATCTTGTTGGATTTTGGGATGATGACCCCCTGAGGCCCTGGCTTATCCAATTTACTCATGGCCTTCAATAGGTAGTAGAAGCCCTGGATTTTATCGTTCTCCCCTCCGATGGGCTGAATCTCCCTGCGCAAGTTGATGGAACCCGTCATGGCGATGTCCTGACGCATGGGAATCTGGCCCAGTTCCGAAACAGCCACCGCAAGTTCCGCGAATGTAGCGCTGTCGCCGTCAATGCCGCGATAGCTCTGCGAGAACTCAATGCGAATGTCTTTGGGCAATGTCTGCTTGGGATTGGGGGCGTACCTGTTTTTCAAAATACCTTCCACAATTTCGGCCGCCTTATTAAAGGAAAAGCCGGTCCTATTATGACCCGCATCCCGATCCGTGTATCGGACATTCCCATTTCCGCCATAACTGACAGCGGTTATCTTGGCGGGAAAACCGATGTAAGTCTCTCCATCATAGGTCTGCACCACCAACCCGCTGAGCTGTCCTATTTTCTCTCCCTCCATGGAGATCATGTGGACGTTGTCTCCCACCCTCTCGTGTTTTCTCTTTAAAATCCACCGGATGGCCCGATCCCTTCTCTTTTGGATGGCCAAATCCACATGTTCTTTTTCGATGGCGCTACTGCCGGCCTTTTTAGCCCAGTAGTTGGCTTCCTGAATGATCATGGCCGGAGCCTTAAATTCCGTCGAGAGCTTGCGCTGGTCTCCCGCCAGCACGGAGGAATATTCCAAAACGCGGGCCACGGCCCCGGCGCTCAGTTCCTTAAGATTTTGCTCCCGGGTCAGTTTCTTTACAAAAGCCACATACCCCTTGATGATCTCCTTATTCTGAGGCATGTTCGGCTCAAAATTGACCACTGCCTGGAACATCTCGCCAAAATCAGGGTCACGGCTCCTGAGCAGATGGAGAATGTACTCATCCCCAATTAAGACCACTTTCACATTGGCCTTCACGCGCACCCTCACCGGATCACTCCTCAAACGCAAAGTTCCCGGGGGAGAGTTGGTGATCTCCATCTCTCCGCTCTTGATGGCGCTCATCAAGGTCGGCCAAACTCCCGGCTGACGGATGACGTCCATCACGTGCAACACCAAAAATCCGCCGTTGGCCTTTAAATAGGAGCCCGGAGAAACTGTCTTAGGGCCTTCCACCACATTTGGACCCACTCGCATGAAGCTCTCAGAAATGGTTCCGAACAAGTTCTCATAGGTGGGATTATGCTCAAAGACCACCGGGGCCCCACTCCCGTCCCCATGAGAAACCAGAACATCCACTTTAATGCGCTGGAGAGCACCTACCTCCGGCGCATCTCCTTTCTCTGAAACATCTCCGTTCAAAAATTCGTCATGATGTTTAAGGGCATATTCCTGCACCTGACGGATATACTCCACCACATCTTTCTCCGTTTTGAACTCCTCTAATATAGGTGCCAGGGCCGATTGAATCAATTGGCTCACCAATTCCGCTTCCAAATTGGCGACCGATTTTTGAGCCTCTTTGATCAGCTCCTGATTCAACTTCATGACTTCCACAACTTCCGGGCGTGTCTGGCTGGCTTTTTGATTGAGCTCCTCAATGTCTCGATCTGTAACCTTTCCGCTATCCTTCATCTGCTCAAGCTGACCTTGCTTGAGGGGATTGCCTCTGCCGTCCACAATCGCGATAAATACTCCCGTCCGCTCAAAAATCACCTTCAATCCCAATCCGGCCACCTTGATCTGAGATATTTTATTTTGGAGCGCCTCCAGTTTTGACTCGATGGCTCGTTCGGCTTCGGCAATGATGTTCTGCTTAAGATTCTCCATCTCCTTTCCCTTTAGAAGCGTGGGGACAGTCTTTTTAAGCTCCCGGAAAGCGGTCTGAAGACTTTTTTCCAGGATACTGGCCCTGCCCGCAAACACAGGGAATATCTTTATCTTTTCGCCAGAACCCGGGCCGGAAAGGTCCGGAACCGCCACAAAGTCCGGAGGAGTGGGGTGGTCCGGATTCTGAGCTATCCTCTCCAAAAGATGATGGACCGCCGTCTCCCTTCCGGAACCCGGCATGCCGTTGACATAGACATTGTAATTATTGGACGGCATGGAAAGCCCGAATTCCAACGCCTCCAAGGCCTCATCTTGCCCCACAATCTGAAGGTCCTGAACCTCCAGTTCCTCCGTGGTCTTAAAACCCAAATCGGAGGGATCCATTTTCCACCTAAGTTTTTCGGGAGGAATTCCATGCTCCGGCCCAACCGCTTTAGACTCCAAGCCTGATGGATCAAGCCCCAGACCCATGCTGCCTACTATCGGCCCCGCCCGCCCCTTTATCTGACGAAGTCTCTCAATTCTTTGAGAGAGCAAAGGATGCGTATAGAACTTGCTCTCGATCCAGGCGTCTCCGAACGCGGTCTTCATCAACTCGCTGCTGGTCAAAGACTTCGCCATTTGGCCTCTGGGATCCACGGTGAACAGAAATGGAGCGGAGTTTAAAATCATGTCCTGGGAACTCCCGAATAGGGCCCGGCGAATTCTTTCCCAAATGGATTTAGGACGGGGTTTGCCGGTTCCTGCTCCCGCCGTCCCTGAGTCCAACTTCTCAAAAAGGGAAATCAATCCATCCGGATTTCCGATAAGCTTGGCCCCATCCATATCTGCCGCAAATTCACGGGTGCGGGTGATGGCCAGATTCATCAAAGGAGCGACCATCAGAGCCCATAAGGCCGCAAACAATCTCATGAGACCCGGAACGGACCGCAGCAAAGCCGCAGCCCCAGCCGCTCCAATACCCGGCAATGCCTGCGTTTTAGATTTTCCTGTTGCCACAGAGGTTGGATCAGTCCGTCCTTTGGAAGGGCGCGCGAAAACCAGCGCCAGGACAGCCACCAAAACACCGATCATCAGGGCCAAAGAGGGATGGGTCACCCCCAGACTCATCGCAGCCGCCTTAGTTCCGACCGCCCACATCAACCCATAGGAAGCCCAAATAA
>JACQJN010000229.1 GCA_016205085.1 Elusimicrobiota bacterium
GATTGGGAGTGATAGTGATCCTTACGATTTGGATTCCCCTGCGCCGAAAAAAGACTTTGAGCAGGGTGGGGTCGTCTGAGTCGACGGAGGAATTGGAGTCTATTTCCCGGCGTATTGCCAGCCTGGAGAAAAAGATAGGGCGGACAGGGAGCGGGAAATTGGAGGAAGACGTGGCGGAGCTTAAAACAGTGCTTCACTCTCTACTAAAATCGCTCCAAGGACCAAAACAATGAACGAACTGCGGGTTGTGATGATTTTAGTTTTTCTGAGCACTCAGCACTTTGGACTCGGCACTGTCTTATATGCTGCGTCTGCGGAGAAGGATTACCGGGTGAGCGCCGGGGATGTGGTATCTATTTCTGTTTTTCCCGCGGATGAGTACTCTCGGGAGGTGACGGTGCAGCCGGATGGAAAAATCGAACTTCCTCTGATCGGTTCCATGAAGGTCGGCGGATTGTTGAGTGATGAACTGCAGAAACTTCTTCAGCAGAAGTATTCGAAATATGTGGCGAACGCTCAAATCACGATCAATGTGCGCCGATTCGCGGGCAGACGCGTGGCGGTGCTGGGAGAAATCCGCACGCCTGGCTTTTATGATTATCGGGAAGGCATGAGACTCTTGGAACTCGTCTCTTTGGCGGGGGGGGTGACCGAAAACGCCAAATCCTCCAAAGTGAGAATCTTAAGAATAAAATCTGGGGACGATGACAGTTTTACGGTCAATTTAAAGGCGATATTGAGAGGAGACATGAGCCGGGATCCTCTGCTGGCCCCCGGGGATACGATCTATATTTCTAAAAAAGGATTTACGGCCGGCGCCAGTTGGATTAACAACAATATTCTTCCCTGGGCGACTTTGCTCAGCATAGTGGGCAGCGCCATCATCATCTCGGACCGACTCAATTAGTTGCGAGGCTCAGCATGGATATCGATCTCAGCCTGCAGGATTATTGGAGAATTTTAAAAAGGAGGAAATGGATTGTCCTTTTTATTTCAGGAACCACATTCCTGTCCGTTTTTTTCTACACCCAGGTCCAGACTCCCATCTACAGCGCCCAAGCGATGGTGAAGTTTGAGCCTCCGGGCTCCAAGCTTCCAGGAACTGAGATGACCAATTGGGATATGTGGACTCAAATTCAGACGGAGGTGAGGGTGCTTCAGTCGGTGGGCGTGGCGGAACGCGCCGCGAAAAAGATGGGGTGGTCTCTGGAAAAGGTCCAGGGGTCTTATCAGGTAAAACGCGTGGAACAGTCCAATCTCCTGGCTATTCTGACTACGGGGGTGGATCCCGCGAGAGCCGCGGGGTTGGCCAACGCGGTGGCGGAGGCTTACATAGAAAGGGATCTGGAGGAAAGGTCCCGTCATGCCAGAAAGAGTTTAGAGGATGTGGTGGCCAGAAGGCAGGATTTGGAGGAGTCCCTGCAAGACCTGGAGGAGGAAAGGCAGGCTTTTTTAGAGAAACATCAGACGACGAGATTGGGGACTTCTATGGCGAGTCTTCTCCTGGATTTGGAATCTCGCCGTAAGGAGATGATGAAAAAATACACTCCGGAACATCCGGAGATGATAAAGCTGGAGCAGAGGATTCAGGCCGCCAAGTCGCAGTTGTCTCGCCTGCCTTCCCAGGAGACGGAGCTGGAGAGGATCACGCGGGATCTCCGGGTCAATGAGGAGGTATACAAAACCCTTTCCCGCCAGACGGAGGAAGCCAAGATCGCTTTGGCTTCCGTGGTTTCCTTCGTGACCGTCATCTCCAGGGCTACCGCTCCGCTCAACCCCGTTTCTCCAAGAAAGGGTCTCAATTACGGCGTGGGGGCTGTTCTGGGGATTTTCTTAGGGTTTCTTGTGGCTTTTATCCTGGAGAATCTGGATATTTCCATCTCCACCCTGGAGGAAATTGAGAAGGTGTTGGAGGTGCCTGTTTTGGGCATCATCCCTCACTTTTCCACCGATAAAAAATGGGGGTCTCTGCTGGCTAAAATAATGCGCAAGCAAAGATACCCTACCGACTTATTCCGATCGCTTTTGATTTTCCACCATAAAACCAAATCCCCCTTCATCGAGGTGTACCATAGTCTCAGGGCC
>JACQJN010000230.1 GCA_016205085.1 Elusimicrobiota bacterium
CCAGCCTTGTCCCTACTGAAACGGCCCGGTTTTCAATCACGGACAGAGGTTCCTTTTTGGTTTCACCGCACACACAGACGACATCCGGTTTGAGAATACCTGCTTTTTCCTCAGCGATCCGGCCCAAAGTGCTTCCCAATATGTCCGTGTGATCCAAACCCACACCCGTGATCACCGACAACAAGGGTTTCTCGATCACATTGGTAGCGTCCCATCGCCCTCCCAAACCTACCTCCAAAACCGCCACTTGCACTTCCTGCCTCCAAAAATAGAGAAAAGCCGCTGCTGTCAACAATTCAAAATAGGTCAAAGGTTCACGTTCCACCCGCAAGACATCCTCCAAAACCTCCGCAAAATCCAATTCAGAAATAGATCGGCCGTCTACCTGGATTCTCTCGGTAACGCCGATCAAGTGGGGAGAGGTATACAATCCCACCGAATAGCCGGCCGCCCTCAAAACAGAATCGAAAAGAGCGCAGACCGATCCCTTCCCGTTCGTGCCCGCCACATGGATGGCAGGCACCTTTCGATGCGGATCCCCCAACCGAGCCAAACATGCCCTCACCCGCTCCAACCCCAAATCCCACTTCTCCTCCTGCCTCTCCTCTAAAATTTCCAAAGCTTCCTTGTAAGTCATTCCTTTACTCTTTTAATCCGTGCGCCGACCCCCTGAAGCTTCTCCTCGATTTTCTCGTATCCACGGTCAATATGATACACCCTGGAAATCTCCGTCCTTCCCCTCGCCGCCAATCCCGCCACAATCAATGCCGCCCCCGCCCGTATGTCCGAAGCCATGACGGGTGCTCCATATAGATGGCCTGTACCATGAACAACAACAGTAGTTCCATCCACCCCACCACCTACTGAGCGCCTGGAAGGCGCTGATTTAGCTTCGCCAGCAGGTGGTGGGGCCACTGAAATTTGAGCTCCCATACGAGCCAACTCCGCGGCATGCATAAATCTCTTCTCAAATATATTTTCCTGGATGCGGCACCTTCCCTGCCTTGAAAAACACATCAATGTCATCCACGGCGCCTGAAGGTCTGTGGGAAACCCCGGAAACACCTCTGTTTTAATTTCTCCAATTGTGCGTGGTCGGGATTTCATACGAATTCGGATGCGGTTGGGAAAAATATCCAGAACCGCACCGCAGGCCTTCAGTTTTTTTAAAAGGGCTCCCACATGTTCCGGACAGGTTCCCTCCAAAATCAAATCACCGCCCGTCGCCGAACAAGCAATCAGGAACGTCCCCACCTCTATGCGGTCCGGAATCACCGCATGCCAAGCCCCATGAAGTTCCTTCACCCCCACAATATGAATGACGCTCTTTCCAGCTCCTCTAATTTTGGCTCCCATCCGGTTCAAAAAATCGGCCAGATCCACTATCTCCGGTTCACGAGCCGCATTCTGAATACGCGTACGTCCTGGAATCAATACGGAGGACATCAGAAGATTCTCGGTGGCCCCCACGCTGGGAAAAGGAAGCTTGATGGAAGCCCCCTTAAGCCGATTCGCTTTGAGGATCACGTCGCCCTTCTGATAGGAAACGCTCGCCCCCAATGCCTTAAATCCTTCCAGATGGATATTGATAGGACGAAGCCCTATAGCACACCCGCCCGGAAGAGGAACCCTGACCTTTTTAAAGCGCGCCAGAAGAGGGCCCGCCACCAGAACGGAAGCCCGCATCTGCTTGACCAAATCATAGGGGGCATAAGTTTTTAGAGGACGGCGAGGAGAAACCTTAATCGAATGGCCCAACCGCTCCACCTTTTTTCCCAAATATTCCAAAAGCCGGATAGTTGTATTAATATCCCTAGAAACGGGAACTTGGTGGATCGTGCAAATTTCCTGGGTTAAAAGGGTGGAAAGAAGAATAGGCAGGGAAGCGTTTTTTGACCCGCTGATCGTGATGGTGCCCTTCAAAGATCTGCCGCCATCAATGATAAACTTGTCCATATCGAGAGTTTATCATTTTCGAGCAAGAGCGACCCGGTCCAGGCCGGACCAGTCTTTTAAGACTTGGATTTCGCGGTACCCCAGCCTCTTCATGAGAGCAGAAATCCATAGACCATGAGTGCAGTCCATCTCCAATGCCAGCCATCCCCCCGGCTTGAGTCGATCCCAAGATTCCCGAACCATCCTCTCAACAATCTGACATCCCTTCCATCCGCCATTCCAAGCAATCCGAGGCTCCTTAAGCACCTCAGGAGGCAGAGAGCGTCCCGCAGGAATATAGGGAGGGTTGGAAACAATTAAATCAGTAGTGAGTAGTGAGTAGTGAGTAGTGAGGGGTTGGAATAAATCGCCATGCAAAAAACGAATACGGTCGAAGACACCATGAAGGAAAGCATTCTGCTTGGCAACCTTCAAAGCCTTCTGGCTTATATCCGTGGCATAGACAATTGAATTGGGAAGAGACCTGGCCAGAGCAATCGCTATACACCCTGACCCAGTCCCAATGTCAAAAATGACAGGGGGAAGAGAAGGGGTGGCCAAGGGAAAATCCAAGACAGCCTGTACAAGAAACACCTACTCGCGACGGGGAATCAAGACATCCGGCGTCACCTTCAAGTCCAATCCCATAACAGGCTGCGACCCCATAACATACGCCACCGGCCAGCCTCGGGAACGCCTCCGAACCAAACTCAGATACTTTTTCGCCAGCGATGCCGGAACAGAACGG
>JACQJN010000244.1 GCA_016205085.1 Elusimicrobiota bacterium
GATTTAAAGTGTCCATAGGACACTTTAGATTGATCCAAGAAATGAGAATCTAGGGTAGAACTTCTATTTTGTTGACAGGGTGGACTTCCCAGACAGTGGCACGGTTGGCCGTGAGTTCCTTTTCCTCTTCAGCTTCATCCTCATGGAATAAATCATAATAGGACCAGCCATACACCTTCACCTGGCTGCCCACAACAGGAGCCTTGATTTTGCGGAATATCTGATCCTCAGGAGTGATTTCGCAGTGAATATCCTCCACGTCAAATACAATGTCTCCATCGACAGCCCGGTTGATCCTCTGCACCACCCCCTCCAAAATCACCCCTATCTGCACATTGTACTGATCTTTTTTCATGTGGAAAGGAACGACAGGTGTATAAATTCCAGGCAAACTTCTTCTATGTTTGAGAAGCCAAACAATGATGGGATTCAACTTCTTAAACTTCTTCAAAGAAATATTTTTGGGGAACAGAGCCTCAGTTTCGATCTCGCCATGAGTGGGAAGATATAAATCCTTGAGAATCTCTTTGGGGATACCCCCTGAACTGGAAGCCCTTTGAGCCGAAACCTCCAATTGTCGGGCAATAGCCCGCATCACATCTCCCGGATGTTCCTGGGCATAATCCCGCTTGGGAAATTCGTCAAAAATCTGTATTAACCTATCTAAAACAGGCTGGAGCTCAGGGCTGAACGTCCCGCGAAAACTCTCCACCACTCTCTTAGCTCTATTGGCCCTATCTTGTGGAGTTCCCTGCTTGTTTTTAGATTCCTTTCTCAATGCCTCCGCAATAGAATGAATCTCATCCTTCAGTACGTTATACTTGGATTTCCCGAATACGGCTTTTATCAGTTTGAGATGAAAAGCCGGCTTCTGAGATTGAGCGGTGGAAAATTCAGATTCAGCCCCGCTTTTATCCTGTTCCGAAGTTCTGGAGGATTGAGCCCACCCCCAATAACCTACAATTAATAACCCACTAACCCCTAACCCCAAACCCCTAATCCATAGTTTCCTCATTTAACCCTCCTGAAAGAATCCTCCAAAACTTCCGCAATGACATCCGCATCCTTTTTAGTGACACAAAGGGGCGGTTTTATGCGGATAATATTCTGAGACATACCCCCTTTCCCAATAAGAACCCCCCCCTCCTTGGCATAGTCCATCACTTTTAAAAGTTCCTGTGGGGCCGGTTCCTTGGTCTTCCTGTCTTTTACCAATTCCACACCCAGCATGAGTCCCTTTCCTCGCACATCCCCGATCAGGGGTTGTTTCTCCATCATTTTAGAAAGTTTATCTTTCAGATATCCCCCTACCTCAAAAGCGTTCTGGGAAAGCTTCTCCTTCTCCAGCACCTCCAAAACCGCCAAACCCGCAGCCATGGCCACGGGGCTTCCACCGAATGTATTGAAATGAACTTTGCCCCTCATGGACTCCGCGATCTCACGCGTGGTGACAACTGCTCCTAATGGATAGCCGTTGCCGATGCCTTTCGCCATGGTGACGATATCCGGCCTGACTCCCCACTGCTCAATGCCTAAGAATTTTTTGCCGGTCCTGCCAACCCCGGTTTGAACTTCATCCGCGATGAAAAGCCCTCCATGTTTTTTGACGATCTCGTACACCTTGGGAAAATATTCAGGCTCCGGGTCGATGACACCCCCGAACCCAGAGATGGGCTCCGCGATATAGGCAGCGATTTTTCCCGAAGTGGAATATTTGATGATCTCACCCACCTCCTCCGCGCACCACTGGGCATACTGCTTTGCGGTGTTTCCTTCGGACCTCCGGTAGGTATAGTTGGCAGGAGCATGATAAACGCCGAATACGTAGGGTGTAGAATGTCTCCAGATGGATTGTCCGGTAAAAGACATGGCCATCAAAGTTCGCCCATGGAAGGAGTGGCGAAGGGCAATGAACTCAGACCTTCCCGTATAGTTCTTGGAGAGAATAGCCGCCAATTCATTGGCCTCGCAGCCCGAATTGGTGAAAAAACATACCTCCAAGGCGGGGTTGGCTGTTTTGACCATTTTCACAAGCTTTTGAGCATATTCCACCAATTGCGGATAAAGGTACAGAGTCGTGGAATGGTCAAAAGTTGCTATTTGATCCTGGATCCGCTTTACCCAGTGGGGATGGCAATGGCCGATCGAGATGGTGACGACCCCCGCAAAAGCATCCAGGTATTTTTTCCCTTTCTCGTCAAAGAGATAGGCTCCTTCCGCCCTTGAAATCATAAGAGGCTTGGTATAGTAGGTGAGCGTGGAAGGCAGAACATGCTTTTGCCTTAACTCCATCACCTCTTCAGCGGTCCAGTCCGTCAAAGCATCCTTCGAGTTCGGTTTCTCTAAAACAGCTCCCTTGGCCATGTTTTTCTCCTATAACATCTTCCCTGTCACATGATACCAAACGACCCCACCTATCGCCCCAAAAAATACGAGAAGAAACTGGTACAACATTGGATACGCCAGGAATCCGGCGTGAAAAGGAGTCCGACCAAAAAACTCCTGGTGCAAATAGGGAGCGGAAAAACCAGCCAGCATGCCCACAACAACCGTCAGAAGCATCCCCAATAAAGGAACCCGTATCAATTGGGAACAGAATCCCACCACCCCACCCATCCAAACAGGAATAAAAAGAAAGGGACCCAAATCCCGTCCTATCGTGGAAAAGCCCTGATAAGCCTTGCGGATGGCCTCGGGAGCGATTAAAAATCCTATCACCCCTCCCGCCAATCCCCCTAAAAGAGTGCTGCCCGTTATTTTTTTAATCCAAACCATCAATATACGTTTGATTGCCTCTTCTGGCCGGTGTAATCCAAAAACACCGTTTTGGGCTCCGAGAAAAAGAGAATCCCCTCCTTCGCCATCTCCCTCTCCCCCACCCCCGACTCCTTCATCCCTCCGAAGGGGACCTGCGCCTCCCCGCCGATAGTGGGCGAATTGACATGCACCATTCCCGCCTGCACCTCTTCGGAATACCGCATCCCCAGAGTGAGATCTTGAGTGTAGATGGCGGAAGTCAAACCAAACCGCACCGCGTTGGAAACGTTCACCGCCTCCTCAAAAGATTTAACCCGAACCACGGAAAGCACGGGTCCGAAAATCTCCTCTTGAAACACCCTCATCTTGGGAGTCACCTGATCAAAAACAGTAGGTTCCAGGAAATACCCATGTTTGAGATCTCCCTGCGTGATCTTCTTGCCCCCAAAAAGAAGTTTAGCCCCCTCCCTCTTTCCGATCTCCACATAATTTAAAACGGTTTCGAACTGCTTGGAATCCACCACGGGCCCCATCCCCACTTCAGGGTCTAAACCATTGCCCACCTTTATCTTTTTAACTTCCGCCAAGAGTTTATCCAAAAACTCCTCGGCGATTTTTTCATGCAGGAGGAGCCGGCTGGTGGCGGTGCACCGCTGTCCCGTAGAGCCGAAAGCCCCCTTCAATACACCAATCAGAGCCAGCGGAATATCCGCATCCTCCCATACCACGCAAGGATTTTTGCCGCCCATCTCACAGGTGACCTTGATTCCCCTGCGACCGGCGTTTTGATACACCCCTTTGCCTATCTCATTGGATCCTGTAAAAGAGACGGCTCGCAGCCGCGCATCCTCCACCAAGACGCTTCCAACGCTGGAACCGGAGCCCAAAACAAGATTTAAGACGCCCTGGGGAAGCCCTGCTTCCTCAAGAATCTTGACGAACTCCACCGCCATCGCCGGGGTATTGGAAGCCGGCTTGAAAACGATAGTATTGCCCGCCACTAAAGCGGGGGCAATTTTCCAGCAGGGAATGGCCCAAGGAAAATTCCATGGGGTAATAATCGAAACCACTCCCAACGGCTGCCGAACGGTGTAAAGCAGGTTGCGAGGGAGTTCAGAGGGAGCCGTCTGCCCCATAAATCTTAAACCCTCTCCCCCGTACCATTCCAGAAGATTATTTCCCTTTTCAATCTCTCCGGCCGCCTCGGACAAGATTTTACCCTCTTCCCGAGTCATGAGTCTGGCCAATTCCGCCTTTCTTTTCCGGGCAATCTCCAAGGCTTTCTGAACGATTCGTCCTCTCACGGGGGCTGGAGTCGCTCTCCAGGTGGGAAAACTCTGTTCCGCGACTGCAATGGCTTGTGTGGCTTCTTTTTGAGAAGCCGATTTAAACACTCCTATAGTTTCCCGGGTATCCGCCGGATTTATGGAGGAGATTTCTCTATCTCCCGATCCATCCAGCCAGTGACCCCCTATATAAGATTTCAGATCCAACATATGCGAAGGGGATGTTATTATCTCGTTTTTTACTTTAGGTTTAGTCAATATTTTATTCATATTTTTTTCACCTGCTTTTTCTTTTAATAAAAGATCCGGAAGTGGTCCTCCCTACGAATTTTCCCTTCTCCACCATTTTAATTCCCCGCAGGAAAACATCCCAAATAGTCCCCTGCACCGTCTTTCCTTCATAAGGGTTATAATCCACGTTCATATGGTGGGTTTTGGCCGAAATGGTATGCTTCCTCTTGGGATCTAGAAGCACCAAGTCGGCATCCGCTCCGGGGGTAATGGTTCCTTTTTTAGGATAGAGACCAAAGAGTTTGGCGGGTGCGGCGGAAGTGATCTCCACGAACCGATTGGGTGTCAGTTTTTTGGTCTGCACCGCATCCCACAACAACAACATGCGGGTCTCAATTCCGGGAGCCCCGTTAGGAATCTTGGAAAAATCATTTCTCCCCAATTCTTTCCCAGGTTTTCCTCCCCTCCCATGGAAACAGAAAGAGCAGTGATCCGTAGAAACCACCTGGAGCCAGTTGTTGGTCAACCCCTTCCAAAGTCTCTCCTCATTGCCCCTGGGCCTCAACGGAGGAGACATCACATACTTGGCTCCCTCAAAATTAGGTTTCTCATAATCCTCATAGGAAAGATATAAATACTGAGGGCAGGTCTCGGCGTAGGCCGCGACCCCTCTCTCCCGGGCTCTGCGCACCTCCTCCATGGCATCCCCGGCACTTAAGTGCACGATATAGATAGGAACTCCCGCCATCTCCGCCAAGGCAAGGGCTCGACGCGTCGCCTCCGCCTCAGCGCTCATGGGGCGAGTCAAGGCATGATACTTTGGCTCCGTCTTTCCCTCCGCCAAAGCTTTCTGCACCAAAACATCAATCACGCCGCCGTTTTCGGCATGCATGCAAACCATCCCTCCGTTCTCGCCGGTTCTTTGGAGAGCCCGGAATATGGTGGCATCATCCGACATAAAGACACCGGGGTAGGCCATGAAAAGCTTGAACGTGGTCACTCCCTCTCCCACCAGTTTATCCATTTCCTTCAAGCGTTTTTCCGGAAGGTCCGTCACGATCATATGGAAAGAGTAGTCCACCGCGGATTTTCCCTGAGCCTTCCCATGCCAAACATCCAGTCCCGATCTTAAATCTTCCCCTTTCTTTTGAATGGCAAAATCGATAATGGAGGTAGTCCCTCCACACACTGCCGCCGTAGTTCCGCTGACAAAGTCATCTGCGGTAGTGGTGCCTCCAAAGGGCATGTCCAGGTGGGTATGGACATCGATCCCACCCGGAAGAATATAAAGCCCTTTGGCATCCACCACCTTGCTGCCGTTGGATTTAAAATTCCTGCCGATAGCGGCAATTTTGCCTTTTTCAATGGCAAGATCCCCTTGATAGGTTTCACTTGCCGTGACAACCGTTCCATTTTTTATAATAAGATCGTAAGACATATTACCTCCCAGTCCTGAGTGCTGAGCCCTGAGTGCTGAGTCCTTGAAGCTTCATAAACACAAAATACAAAACAAAAGAAA
>JACQJN010000028.1 GCA_016205085.1 Elusimicrobiota bacterium
ATCAATCTCTGCCGCAACGCCACCTTCTCCCGGCCCGCCAGCAATATCCCCGAAGAAGATTTTTCCACCGTAAAATACTCCAGCCGGTTGGGCCAATACTGCAGCTTCAGAAAATCTCCCGCGCTGGATTTAAAAATTTCATAGAGGTCTCCCGGCCGGCTGGCCCTGGGATTAAAATAACCCTTCAAAGCCTTCTCAATTTTATATGCCTCCGGATTGGAGATCCCTTCCCGGACAAGAGATTGAGATAGGGAGCCCCCTGAAACGATTGTTCCGGAAGACAAAATGACCGGACCGAAAGAGCCATCGATCTCGTTTAACCTTGGGGACCCGCTCATCAAAAATCCAAGACCCACCGTCAAACAAATGAGCGAACCAAGCCAAGCCCTCATCTTTTTTCTCTTTTTAGTCCTGAGGGACCGTAAGAAAATAATTTGAGCATTTGGCTTAAGGTGATTTTGACTCAGATTGAAGCGGCCCACAGCGACGCGTACTTGAAAAGTACGTTAGCGAGGACACGCAAAAATATGGGGCAAAAGCGCCCAGCCCCTTCGTGGGAAGCCGAACTTGGGCCCTCTGCTGTGTTCTCGCCGGCTTATGTACCTTCCAGGTACACCGCGCCGGCTCGGGCCTTGCATAGGACTCAACCTCGGCTTCCCAAATGTTCACATTATTTCCGTACGGTCCCTAAAGCCATCAGGGCAATCCCCATTGACACGCAGGAATCCGCCACATTGAACACAGGCCACACGCGAAAGTCCAAAAAATCAATGACGTATCCCAGGGAAATCCTATCATAGAGGTTGCCCAAGGCCCCTCCGATGACCAGTAAAACCCCCCACTTGGACCAGGGAGAGTTCCCCGATATTTGTCGGCGGAAAAACAAAAGCATGGTCAGCAAACCCAGGGCGATAAAAATAAACAGAAGATTCTGCCCCCTTAAAACGCCGAAGGCGGCCCCGGTATTCTCCACGTAGGTAAGGTGGAAAAAGGGAAGCAGGGGAATCGAACCCTTCTGGATCAAGACAGTAGAGGCCCAACTCTTTGTCAAACGGTCCAGAAGAAAAATAATCAAGAGGACAATGCTTTCGCGCACCGGCCGCACAACTCCGGAAACTTAGAATCAGTCCCCACATCTATCTTCCACTGCCAGCAGCGGGGACATTTCTTTCCATCCGCCGGCCCCACCAACACCTCCACGCCCTCCCGGTTGCCTTCCCCGCGCAGAAGTTCCGCTTGGGAAACAATGGCAACGGTAGGCCATATTTCCAGAGAGGCGGATAAAAATCGGTACATCTCCTCCTCGGAAGTCCTAAAAATGATCTTGGCCTGCAGGGAAGAGCCGATGTTGCCCTCTTTCCGGGCCTTTTCCAACACTTGATTTACCTGGGACCGAAGCCCGAGTATTTTGGACCACCGCTCCTCCAGCTCCGGCCTTTCCCATTCTTTGGGGGGGGCGGTAAAGTCCTCCAAGAATATGCTCTCAGAGGATGAGGTACCCTTCATTTTTTTCAGCACTTGCCAGGCCTCTTCCGCCGTAAAAGACAGAATAGGCGCCACCAGTTTCAAAAGAGATTTCAACACCTCATACAGCACCGACTGGCCGGATCTTCTCTCCTGAAAATTAGAAGGAAGGGTATAGAAACGGTCTTTGGAAACATCCAGATAGAAAGAGGAAAGATCCAAAATGCAAAAATCGGCGATGGCCCGAGCCGCCGGACGAAACCGGAACTTCTGGTAGTCCTCCATCACCTGGGTGATCAGCCGATGGAGGCGATGGAGAAGATACCGGTCCATCTCCAACAAATCGCGGTAGCCGATGGCATGCTCCTCCGGGTCAAAATCGAAAAGATTCCCCAGAAGATACCTCAGGGTATTGCGGATTTTGCGGTAGGTGTCCGCGGGACCCTCCAAGAGCTTCTCCGAAAGCCGCACATCATCCGAATAGTCCGCCAACGCCACCCACAGCCTAAGAACATCCCCGCCCCACTTGGAGATAACTTCTTGGGGAGCCACCACATTTCCCAAGGACTTATGCATCGTCTTACCCTGCTCATCCAAAACGAATCCATGGGTCAGCACCGTTTCGTAGGGAGGTTTCCCCTCCAACGCCACGGAAGGAACCAAAGAAGCCTGGAACCAACCTCGGTGCTGATCGGAACCCTCCAAATAAATCTGGCATGGAAATTGATTTTGAGGTTTCAACACCGCCAGCCAGGAAGATCCGGAATCCACCCAGACATCCAAAATATCCAATTCCTTCCTAAAAACGGCGCCTCCGCAGCCGCATTGGTACCCCTTGGGTAACAATTTTACCGGCTCCTCCGTAAACCAGAACTCAGCTCCGTCCTTTTCCGCTCTTTTCTCCACCAATTCCAATACGGAGTCCTCCGTCACCGGCTTGGAACATTTCTCGCAATAGAGGATGGGAATGGGAGTCCCCCAATATCTCTGCCGGGACAGACACCAATCCGGACGGGTCTGGA
>JACQJN010000231.1 GCA_016205085.1 Elusimicrobiota bacterium
AGCCATGGGACTGCAAACATGATAAGGTTTTTTGTTTATACGTTTGGCTGCCCCATATAGAACCATGGGACTGCAAACATGATAAGGTTTTTTGTTTATACGTTTGGCTGCCCCATATAGAGCCATGGGACTGCAAACATGATAAGGTTTTTTGTTTATACGTTTGGCTGCCCCATATAGAACCATGGGACTGCAAACATGATAAGGTTTTTTGTTTATACGTTTGGCTGCCAAATGAATGCCGCCGATTCGGAGGAAATGACTCGTCCTCTTTTGGAAAAAGGATTCCAAGTCACCGAAGATCGCGACTCTTCTGACGCTATTCTCATCAACACCTGCACCGTGCGCCAACACGCGGAGGATAAAGCCATTTCCTTGATTGGTTATTTAAGGAAATGGAAAGCGGAAAACCCAAGCCGCTTTCTAATCGTGGCAGGATGCGCCGCCGAAAGAACCAAGGGCTGGCTGCAAAAGAAGTTTCCTCATGTGGACCTTGTGGTGGGAGCAAAATCCATAGATCAATACCCTCAAATCCTAGAAGAAGCCCTGCGCTCCCGCTTCAATTGGGCCAAAGAGAACAAAGATATATGGGAGAATCCTAATGGACTTAGAACTTCGGACCTAGAACTTAGAACTACATCCTTCACTAGCTATGTCACTATCATGAGAGGATGTAATTACTCCTGCACATACTGTATCGTCCCCCAAGTCCGCGGAAGAGAAATCTACCGCCCCATCGAAAACATCCTGAACGAAGTAAAAGCCAAGGCGGCTCAGGGAACCAAAGAGATCATGCTGTTGGGCCAAACCGTCAACGGCTACCGATTTGAAGATGTCGATTTTGCGGACTTGCTCAGGCTTGTCAATGCCGTCGAGGGTTTGGAACGGATTCGCTTCATGAGCCCCCATCCCTACTATCTGACTCCGCGCATGATCGCAGCGATGGCAGAATGCCGAAAAGTCTGCGAGGATCTCCATCTGCCGGTTCAATCCGGATCCGACCGCATTCTCAAACGGATGAAAAGAAACTACACCCGCAAGATGTACTTAGAACGTATCTCAGCTCTCAGATCTCAGCTCTCAAATCTTTCTCTAACAACAGATTTCATCGTTGGATTTCCCGGAGAAACCCAACAGGATTTCCAGGAAACCTTAAGTTTGCTGGAAGAGGCGGACTTTGATTCCGCCTTCTGCTTTAAGTTTTCTCCGCGACAAGGAACAGAGGCCGCCTCCATGCCCGACCTGCTCCCCGAATCTCTCATTGAAGAAAGGCACCAAAAATTACTTGGCCTTGTGGAAGAAAAAGCCCGCCGCAAAAGCTCGACTTTAGTCGGAGAATAATGTAGGATAAAAATATGGATCGACGAAAACATCCCAGGCCAAATTCTACAGATAGAAGAGTTCATGTTCGTTTCCCTGTAGTCAGCCATTTAATTGAACCTGTCAATTTACGCTATGAACTCTCGAACACAAATGGTTCCCAAGAAACTGCCCAACCTGCTGTCCTGACAAATCTATCCGCAGGAGGCCTGTTGATTGTTACTTTTATGGAACCTCCCCATGCTAAAAGATTGGAGATGGACATCAATCTTCCCGGGCTTCACCATATTCTCATAGAAGGAAAAATCATCCGCATTCACACCAAGGGAGAAGTACACACGGTAGCCATCGCTTTCACCAAAATCGCTGAAAAGGATAAAAACAACATCAACCGAATGGCACAGGATTATGTGGACTGCGATACCCGCATTTCTTTGAACCTGCCGGAAGCCTGTGTGCCCACCTGCACCTGCCACCTCCTGTGCTCTAAACCCCAGAAAGCACCTCATTGGCCCCCCAAAGTATAAAGTCGAGTTTAGAGTTGAGAGTTAAGAGTTCAGATTCAAAAGTTTTAAACTCCCAACTCACAACTCCCAACTCACAACTCCCTATCGTTATTTTAGGTCCTACTGCCAGTGGAAAAACGGAACTATCTATTGAACTGGCTCAAAAGTTGGATGGAGAAATCATCTCTGCGGACTCCAGGCAGATCTATAAATATCTGGATGCCGGAACGGCCAAGCCCCGAAGAAGCCCCGTCCCCATCCACTTAATCGACTTCCTAGATCCCAGGCAAACCTTCAACGCAGGAGAGTACATCCGCATGGCGCAGAAAGCCTTCCTCCTCATTAAAAAAAAGGAAAAACTTCCTATTCTGTCGGGGGGAACCGGTCTTTACATCCAGGCCTTTTGGAACGGTTTAGATCCCGTTCCCGCGGGAAGTCCAGCTCTCCGCCAAAAACTGGAAATACTGGCCCAGGGGAACGGCCGTGAAAAATTGTACCAGGACCTTTTAAAACGAGATCCTGAAGCCGCTTCCAAAATCCACCCCAGAAACACGCAAAGACTCATTCGGGCCTTGGAAGTGCATGAACTCACAGGGAGACCTCTCTCCAGTTACTGGACTCAAAAAACCTTCTTGGATTTGCCCCGCACAAAGGCCCTGTTCATCGGATTGGATTCGGAGAAAACCGCATTGAAGGAAAGAATTCTAAAGCGATCCAAGAACATATTCCCTCTCATGTTGGAAGAGGTCAGAGAGCTTCTGTCGCAAGGCTACCCCTCCGACTGCCCGGGGCTTAAGAGTTTGGGATATCCGGAGGCCGTTTTATGCCTGGAAGGGAAACTAAATTACCAAATGGCTCTGGACCGCCTGAATCAACTCACTTGGGCCTATGCCAAGAGGCAGATGACTTGGTTTAGGCGTTACAAAAGCATCCACTGGATCAAGCCAAATCCTCGAATTTTACAGCAGATTCTTGAATTACTCAAGACCGCCCATGTCTGAACGAGTCGTCCTGGTAGGCATCGAGAGAAAAAATCTCCCTCGTGAAAGCTTAGAGGAACTTAAACGCCTTGGAGAAACGGCCGGAGCCCAGGTGATAGATACCCTGTCCCAAAAACTCCAAAAACCGAACCCAGCCACACTGGTTGGCCGCGGCAAGGTGGAAGAGATCACCTCCGCCGTCTTAAGGGCAAAAGCCCAAAGCGTTATCTTTGACGAAGAATTGACCCCTGCCCAACAAAGAAATTTGGAAGAGGCTATCCCCGCCAAAATCCTGGATCGGACTCGTCTGATTTTGGACATATTCGCGCAGCGAGCCCACACCAAAGAGGGGGAACTGCAAGTGGAACTGGCTCAACTTTCCTACCTTCTGCCCCGACTGACCGGAAAGGGAATTCAGCTTTCCCAGCAGGTGGGAGGAATCGGCACTCGAGGCCCCGGAGAAAGGCAGCTGGAGGTGCAGCGTCGAAAAATCAGAGACCGGATCGCGAGACTTAAATCCAAAATCAACGATATCCGTGCCGAACGCGAATTGCAGCGCCAAAGACGGCTTTCCATTCCCTTTCCAACCATCGCGATTATCGGCTATACCAATGTGGGTAAATCCACCCTCCTCAACGCCCTCACTTATTGCTTGCCGCATCGAACGCAAGTGTATACGGACGATAAACTCTTCGCCACTTTAGACCCCACCACCCGCAGAGTCAAGCTTTCCTCCGGCGGCTGGGCCCTGTTTACCGATACGGTCGGGTTCATTCGAAAACTGCCGCATACCCTTATCGCCGCCTTCCGCGCCACCTTAGAAGAAGTGACCCGATCCGACGTCCTGTTGCACGTCTTGGACTCCACCTCCTCCCAACTGGCTCAGCAAAAACGAGCTATCCGGCAGGTGCTTCAAACACTTCAAGCGGAACAGGTCCCCACCCTGGAAGCCTTAAACAAATGGGACAAGGTGCCGGGAGGGTTGCGAGAGGACATCCGGCAAGAAAATCCTCAAGCCATCCCCATTTCCGCTTTTCAAAAAGAAGGATTGAAGGAACTTCTAGATTCCATAGAGGTCGTCTTGGGTCAAAAATGGCTCAAAAGGGAAATTCGGGTTCCTCATTCTCGTGGAAAGCTTTTGGGTGAAATCTATAAAACCGCCCAGGTCTTGAATCAAAAAAGCTCTAATGGTCATTATCTTATTCAAATGTGCGTCACCCAAGAGAATTACCAGAGATTGTTGACGTTGACAGCATGACTCTAGCTAATAAAATAACCGTCGTTCGCATTGTCACCATCCCCGCTTTTCTGATTGCTCTGCTCAACCAAAGCTACCAACTCTCCATATTGATAGGAGGACTCTCCGGGATTACAGATGCCCTGGACGGCCTCATAGCGAGGAAATTTAAACAACATACGCCATTGGGGAGATTCCTAGATCCCCTGGCGGACAAACTGCTTCTGCTGGCGGCTTTTGGAGGATTGGTGTACAACCGGGACATCTCGGCTTGGGTATTAGTCGTCACCCTCAGCAGAGATCTGATTGTATTTATAGGTTGGATGCTTTTGTACCTACTCACCCATATCTCGGAAGTGACCACCCGCCGTTCCGGAAAGGTATCCACAGCGGCCCAGATGATTTTTGTCGCCATTGTCCTTCTCTCAAAAGGCTTTGAATCCATTGCTAAAATCTCGGTTCACGCTATCGGCCTCCTGCAAGGTTTAACGGTGGCACTCACTATCTTTTCTATGCTAGACTATGTCATATACGGCTCGAAAAAGTTGACTCAAAGCGGTCAGAACTAGCACATAAATGGATATTCAAGTGTTGTTATTGGCTGTTTTTAGCTATTTACTGGGAGGAATACCCTCCGGTTATCTGATTGCCAAGAAAGTAAAGGGAATCGACATCCGGGAACACGGCTCCGGCAATCCTGGCACAGCCAACGTCTACAGGGTCGTGGGCTCTTGGGCCGGCTGGGCCACCATGGCCTTAGATACCGCCAAAGGTTTCATCCCCGTGATGGTGGCCCGCCAATACTATCCTGACCGCTACGGAGTCTTTATTCTCTGTGGGACCCTGGCCATCCTGGGCCATATCTGGACTATTTTCTTAAGATTTCGCGGAGGGAAAGGAGTTGCCACCTCCGCAGGCGTATTCGCTGCACTACTGCCCATGCCTACTCTCCTAGCTTTTCTCCTCTTCATAATGGGAATCGTCCTCACAGGACATATCTCGGTAGGTTCTATTCTAGCTGCCATCGGCCTCCCCTTCTTGAGTTTGGCATTTGGAAGCCCCGTCCCCCTGACGACCATGGCCGCCACCATTGGAATTTTGATTCTGATCAAACACATTCCCAACATCAAAAGATTGCTGCAGGGAGGAGAACTTCTTTTAAAAAAACCATGACAGGTACCATCGCGGTCTTGGGAGCCGGTCTGTGGGGAACCGTCCTGGCAAACCACATGGCCGAAAAAAGCTATCCCGTCATTCTTTGGGAATATTTCTCCGACATAGCTGAAAAGCTGCAGAAAAACCGCATCCATCCCAACCTGACAGAACTGAAACTGGACGAGCGCGTGGGGATTACCTCCCGACTTGAATCCGCGGTGGAGAAGAGCTCCCTGATCGTGGTTGCCCTCTCTTCTCAGCACGTCCGGAATATTGCCAAACATCTGAAACCCCTTCTCTCTCGACGCAAACCGCTTCCCATCGTGGTCAGCGCCTCTAAAGGAATGGAACCCCAAACCCTGAAAACCATGAGCGAAGTGATCGAGGAGGAGATTCCTTTTCTAAAAAGAAGAGTTTTTGCCATGTCCGGGCCCAGTTTTGCCCGGGAAGTAGCCCGTGGAATCCCCACAATAGTCCTAATCGCCGGACCCCAAAATGGCCTGATTCACACCGCTAAGAAAAC
>JACQJN010000248.1 GCA_016205085.1 Elusimicrobiota bacterium
ACCACGCACTGCTTAGAATTCTCTTGAACCACCCTTAGAATATCTTTCCAGCCGGAATAAAGGTGCGCATCGTAGCAAAAAAGCAGGGAGAGGTCGGCTCCCGCCAGATTCCCGGACAAACCCTCCACTTCACCCAAGGGTGGCTCGACTCCCATCAGATGCACATCGGCTTCAAAGCCTTTGACCACGGGGAAAAAATCTCCCTCAATCATGATCTTTGAAGCCACATCCGAAAACCTGGGAAAGATCAGATGGCATTTCTTTCCTTGATAAAATCTCTTATCCAAAGGAAGCGGCACGGACCCCTCCTGCAGCAAAGTCACCGCTTCTTTGGCCACCGAAAAAGCGAGATCCAAACCCGCTCGGCTATCAGTCTTCACCCCACTGAATCTCTCCCGCCTTTTAGACAGAAGGGACTCTATCCTCCCGGCACTGGCCTCCAGCGATTTCACATCCAGGCTTTTGTCCTGATAGGCTTTTAGCAGAGCCCGATGCGCTCTCTTTTGAGCTTCAGAAGTATGGCACACCAAAAAAAGATCGTGCCCCGCCAAGGCCGCTTTCACAACGGCTTCTTCAATAGGGGATACCTCCTGGACCGCCCCCATCTCCAAATCATCCGTCACGATCACTCCCGTAAAACCATATTTATATCTTAAAAGCTGCCCCACAATTTTCCTGGAAAACGTGGCCGGAACGCTGGGATCTATTTTGCGGTAGCAGGGATGAGAGGACATGATCAAATCCACTCCTTCCTGAATGGCCGTCAAGAAAGGCTTCAAGTGCCAAGCCTCCATCTCTTCCAGGGTGGAATCTATCACCGGAAGCTTTAGGTGAGCATCCACCGTGGCATGCCCTTTCCCCGGATAATGCTTGGCGGTGGCGCTGATCCCGCCTTTTTGCAACCCCCGGATGCGGGCGGCTCCCATCCGGGCCACAAGGTCGGGATCTTTCCCGTAAGACCGCCACAAAATCCCGGGGTTGTGCTGGTCCGCCATCACATCCAAAACGGGAGCAAAACTCACATCCACACCCAGGCTCTTAAGCTCCGCGGCTTCTATGGCTCCCTGCCTTTCCACACGGGTGATGTCCCCCATCTTTCCGAAAGCGGCACTGTCCGGGAATACCGTCACCCCATCCCCGAACATCACGACCCGCCCTCCTTCATGGTCCACACACACCAGGAGCCTTTTGCCTATCCCCGCCTCTAAATCCGAAATGAGCTTTCTGATTTGATCGGGAGACTCAAAATTTCTGCGGTATAAAATAATTCCCCGCGCTCCCGTAGACCTAAAATGCCCCACGATCTCAGGCGTGATCCGTGTGCCTTGAATTCCGAACACAAGCTGAAATCCAATCAATTCTTCTAGAGTCATCACCTTATAATACCCGCGGGCAAGGAAGTACAACCTTACCGCAGGTACCTGCGCACTATAGTGTCGCAGGTATTCTTACAATGGGGCTTGACAAAAACACATTCTGGGGTTATATACACAAAGTAGTCATTGACAATCAATAGTCTTTATATCAATTCGCCGCCGATCGTGTCCATCTTCTTAGCCGCTTGTACCGCTCTCGTGACTCTCTCTCTATGTATCGCTGTCTCGGCTCTATTATTCACCATGCCTGCTCTCAAAAAGACCACCCAAGCGATCGCTCCGCTCCCGCAAAAAATCTCAGAGCCTCTTAACACTTTAAAACAAGTCACTCAGAATAAATTGATGGAACTGGCTATCGCCCAAGTTCCCAAATTCATGTTGCATAAAAATACCCCAGGGGGAAATAATGAGGAGGATGCCATGGCTAACGTGAAAACAGGCTTCCTCTCCTTCATCATCGGGGGGCTGACAGGAGCCTGCATAGCGCTTCTGTACGCTCCCACAAAAGGAGAGGATACAAGAAAGAGAGTCAAACAATGGTTGAGGGAAGGGAAGGGAATGGGCAAAGAACTAGAAACCCATCTTGCGGCGGCTTATAAGGCGGGCAAGAAAGCCTTTACGGAGGCGACTTCCAACGGAGTCAAAAAGCACGTCCCGGTATAAAGACCAGACAAAAATATAACCTCTCCACTGGGTCACCAACTAACGACAAAAAACGGTGAAGTGATCTGGTGGAGAGGTTCTTTTTATTCAGCGACCGCGACTTCAGTGAGATATTTCTCTACCGTATCCTGTGAAATCTGATATTTCCGCCCGAATCTTTTGGCAGGCAGCTTCCCAGATTTGATGTACTCATAGACGGTGACCGGGCTGACTTTAAACTTCTTGGACAGCTCCTCCACCGTATAGAACGTCAGCTTTCCTATTTCTGTGGGCATATCTTTTACCCCCCTGCTTTACAACTAAACCCCACTTTCTTTAGTTTAGATTGTATGAAAGAAGCAAAAAGATGAGATGGGTCTTGTGGGGTATTTTTTGATAGAAAAAGGGCCCAATCAATTATAGGCCGAATGGCCTACCCCTGCCTGTTTATCCATCCAGGGACCCAGGATATATCCCAAAACAAAAGTGCTGACCGTGCCGAAAACGATGAGCCAGCTCCAGCCCAGTCCGATGATTTTCTTTTCGGACAAGACCAAGAGTATCGCCATCACGACGGAACTTAAAATCATGGCAAGAACATTCGCCCGGTTGCTTTTCCTCTGGGTCAAAAGCCCCAGAAGAAACACTCCCAAAAGAGACCCCGCCGTCACCCCGTTGATCTTGAAAGCCACCCACAGCATCCCCTCGAAAGCCCGGCACTGATAAGCCATGATCCCCAGAATGACTCCGAACACCACCACGCAAACTCTGGAAATATAGAGGTAGTGGCGTTCGTCGCGATTAGGCCGTATTAAATTTTTGTAAATATCGGTGACAAAAGAAGCCGTCAAAGACCCCAAGGGCGAGTCTATGGAAGCCAGCAAGATGGTGGCCAAAACCAAGCCCTTTAAACCCGCGGGCATCACATGCGTAGCGAAGTGTGACAGAATTTTATCCGAATTGTCGGGAAGCAGCAGTGCCGGATTTTGTTTGTAAAAAACATAAAGCAACGTTCCCAAGGAAAGATACATCAGAAGGATAGGCAATACAGCCACAATCGTCAACACCATGGTCCGCTGGCTGTCTTTTCTGGTTTCCACGGTCAGAAGCCTCTGCATCAATTCATGATCGGTGCCGAAAGCCGCCATAGAGCCAAAGAATCCATTTAGGATGGCGATCCACAGAAGGTTGGGGTCCTTAAAATTCCAGCCCAAATTCCAAAGTTTAAGCCGCCCCCCTTCTCCCGCCACCCGCCATATCTCAGAGAACCCTCCCTGGATGTTGAGCAGAAGAAATATAAGAGTCACAAGACCCATCAAATAGAAAAAAGAGGCCTGAAATACGTTCGTCCAAACCACCGCCCTGATTCCGCCGAAGGCAATATAGGCAATAGCCACCACGCTGAAAAGTAAAATGGCCTGTCCCAAACTCCAGCCCATCATCACCGAAACCGCCAGAGACGCTGCATACAGCCGAACCCCCGAAGCCAAAAGCCTGGTGATAAAAAAGAACACCGAACCTGCATATTGCGTCCCCGGCCCGAACCTATGCCTTAAAAACTCATAGATGGTAGTGCAGTTGTAGTGGTAGAAAGCCGGAATAAAGAGAAACGCGATAAAAAGCCTAGCCGAAGCGGAGCCGATAAAAAACTGCAGGTACTGCCAGTTTTCGCGGAAACCCGTGGCCGGAACCCCTACGATAGTCAGGGCGCTGATCTCGGTCGCTACGAAGGAAAGACAGGCCGCCCACCAGGGAATGCGCCTGCGGGCCAAGAAAAAATCGGAAGTGTCTTGTTCTCCCCTGCCGCTAAAGTAAGCAATGACCAGGAGCAAAACGATAGCACAGCCGACCACAGTCAAATCTATTCCGCTCATGCCAACCTCCCCTTTCGCCTTTCTTGGGCCTCTTTATACCTGCGCTTTTCGTCAGAAGTCTCAGGCACAAGCTCAGGCACAGGACAAGGTTTTTTATTCGGTCCAATCGCCACCATCGTCACCAAACAGGAATTCGTGTGACGTCTTTTACCTGTATCCAAATTTTCGGCATGCACTTCCACCCCGATTTCCATGGAGGTCCGTCCCGCGTAATTAACTTGAGCCTCCATCATCACGAAATCGCCCACTTGCACGGGAATTTTGAACTCTATCCTCTCCATGGCCACCGTCACGCAAGAACGCTGGGCATGACGATGCGCGCACACCCCCGCCACCTTATCTATCATTCTTAGAAGAACGCCTCCAAAAACAGTCCCATGGTTATTGGCATCCGCAGGAAGCATCACGTCCGACAGAATCGTCTTCGACAATCTCGGAGGCCTAGCCTTCATACCGGCCATTTCCCCTCGGCTTTCAATTTTCCCAATAAGACCCGGGCCGCCGCCCCTTGAGAAACCTCCAAGTCTGAGAACGTGCACAGCCCCGCCTCAAAATCAAGCCCTGAAAAAACAAAGGGACTTCCCCAAGAAAGCACGATTCTATTCTTACTTTTCGCCAAAGCAGACTGTATCATTTTGCGAGACTCGGAGCTCAAATTGATGGCGCCGGAATAGGCTTGGGGCTTGGAGAAAATGCCTACTAAAAGCCAGTTGGGAGTTGCGAGTTGGGAGTCGGGAGTCCAAAATTTCACATGAATACCGGCTTGTTGAAGCTCTTTTACAAAGATTTCTCCTTGCCGGTCGGATTCGGATTCCGCACCAGGCTCCAGGTAAAACAATGTATCTCCCGGCTTAATCAAAACCCTTGAAGGCTTGCGAACCCAAGACACGGCCGCCTGGGCCATCTCCTGCGCCCACCGCACGTGTTCCGGGCAGTTCAATAGGGTCAAATCTGTTTCCCTAGACCTGGAAACTCTTGTCTTTAAATTTTCAATTCGTTTTAGAGCAGCCTCCACCCGTTTTCTCGAAATTTTGACCGCATCCACCCCTTCCAGAAGAACTCGGTGCAGCTTGAAAGAATCCTCCGGAACAAGCAAGACATCCGCCCCCGCCTGCAGGGCCTGAACTCCGGCCTCAGAATTATCCGAAACCGATTTCATAGAAAGGGCATCCGTAACCACCACACCCTCATACTTTAAATCCCCCCTTAAAAAACCAGAGATCACTTTTTCTGACAGGGAAGTGGGTTTGTCCAAGTCCAGGGATGGAACTTTGAGGTGTCCCAACATTATGGAGTCAGCCGTTTCACGCAATATCTTATAAGGCCTCGCTTCCCGCTCCTCTACCTCTTCGCGGGTCAAATCCAGGGTAGGCAGTTCCAGGTGAGAGTCTTGCCGAGACTCCCCGTGACCGGGGAAATGTTTTAAGCACCCCACCACACCCTCGGATCTCAGCCCTTTCAGATAAGCCCCGGCCAATCTTTCCACATTTTCCGGAGAGTTTCCAAAAGCCCTTATATTTACAATAGGATTGTCGGGATAGGTGGCCAAATCTACCACAGGAGCGTAAATCCAATGGACCCCTAGCGCCTTGGCCTCTCTGGCAGTGGCAACCGCCTTTTTAAATGCAAACTCCTCGGAGCCCGCAGCCCCCACCGCCATATTGGAGGGGAACTTAGTGCCCCTATCCACCCACTGGCCTACCCCATCCTCATAATCCGCGCAAAAAAGAAGAGGGGATTTTGATTTTTTTTGCATTCGTGAGGTGAAATCCCGCACCTCCTCCGCCTTGCCCCAGTAAAGACAGAATCCTCCCACCCCCAAATCTACAAGCCTTTCCGCTTCGGCCGGATCCGTTTCTCCGAACCGAAACGCCGGAAATATAAGTTGAGCTAAAGAAAAAGCTAAATCCATCCCCTGGATTGTATTAAAAAATTAGGATGGCCCCAATTTTTTTAACTTCTAAATCCACAACCCCACAATATGTGGGGTTAAGTCTTAAAATCTAGGGGTGGATCAAAGGGATGATAACCATGCCTCTTCTCGTATTCCCTGGCCCAATTTCTTAAGTTTTCCATCCCTTGTTCGTTCTCGGATATGGGAAGACCAAAGCCACAGGGTCCTGTCATTTCCTCATTGAGGTATTGATAAGCTAAAGGGCTGTGCATCACATGACAGTTGAGACAGGATTGTGGGTGTAGGCGTGA
>JACQJN010000247.1 GCA_016205085.1 Elusimicrobiota bacterium
ATTTTGGAGGGAGAGAACTTGATTAGGGCGGTGAAGGAATTTGCCTTCGCCTCTGTGATGGATTCTGGCGGATTGGCGTCAGAGGATATTTTCCCTCCTGGGTCCACCATGCAGGTGTTGGATACGGTGGATGACACAATTATCGGAGAACATATTTTCAAAGACTTGAAAGAAGCCAGCAGCGTGGACGGAGCCATGTATAGTTTCACGGATTTTCAGGTCGAGGAAGAAACCATCAGCCAGGTTCTTAAGGCCATTAAGAAGACAAACAAGGCAGTTTTGCGTTTTGTGGTGGATTTTAGCCAGTCCCAGGGGACATATGCCATATATCCCAAACTGAAAAAAATAGCCAATGAGGCATATCGCATAGCAGGCAAGGGAGGTAGTTTGGGAGGGCAGAGTCTTCCCGGCATCATGCACCTGAAGCTTTGGTTGATTGTGCTCAAAGATGGGACCAAGGTCCTCTATGTGGGGTCCGCCAACGCTTCGGGTTCGGCTTCAGGGAGCCAGCCCATCAACTATGAAACCATGCTCCGGTTCACCGTTCCCGGGGAAGCCAAGAATTCCGTTTTTGACATCTACCAGAAAAAATTTGAGGAGCTTCTGGAGAGAGCCAAGAAGTTTGAGAAGAAGGTGGAGGAGGTGGGTGAGGAGGAAGCTTTAAAACAGTGGATGGAGCCAAAGACAGTTCAGAGTTTAGAGTTTGGAGTTCAGAGTTCAAACTCGCAACTCGCAACTCGCCTGCCTACCGGACAGGCAGGCAACTCACAACTCTCAGAGAACTTCTTGGGCTTTAGGAAAATTCGCGGGCTTATCCATAAGGCGGATTTAGCCCGAAGAATCGCTTTTAACGCCTCCGGAGAAGAAATCATTCGGTGGATTGCGGACAAATACAACATCTCTCGTGGGGATTTAGAGGTCATCGCCCATCGCTTTGAAGTGAAACTCAATGATCGAAAATCTTGGCTCAGGATATCGGATGAGTTGGAAAAGCTCAATTTCCAGCAATTTTCTTCCTTGGATTCTAAAAAATACAAGGAGGGCCAGCGTGCAGGCATTTTAGGATGGGTTTTGATTCTGGGGGCAGGGATCGCTTATGGCTATGGGTATGGAATTATAGCCCTGGGCGTCTTGGGAGCTGCGGTAGGTTTGGCAGCTTGGAAAGTCAGGGGAATATTGCGCGAGGAGACTTTGGGATTGCACAAGCGGCTCATAGGATTCGCGGTGCGATTTCCTTACCATCTCTTTGACATGTTTCTTTTCGGATATTTCCGCAGGAACATCTCCTACCATTTTCTTCATCCCAAAGAGGACTTCTTAAACCTGACACATCCCGGTTCGGCGGCTAAATATTTAGAGCATGCCATCCGTGAGCGCGGATTGAAAGAGGAAGGAAGGGGGATTTTGTACCACCCTGTTTCTAGGGGAATCCAAAGGTATTTCTGGATTCCTTTCCTCCAACCTCTTCTCCAGTTTGTGACGCGTAGGACTTCTTTGGCCTTCTTTTCCACTATGGGGATGGGAATTCTGGGAGGAGCTTCGCCTTTTATTCCTTTGGATTTTCACTTGGTTTCTGTGGCCTTGCCGGGCATTTCCACCGCCTTGGCTGTCGCCTCCGGGTTGGGTGGCGTGGCGTTACTTTTGGGTAGAAACAAAATTTCGGGGCGATGGAAGTGGGCCTTGGGACTCGCAGGGTTGGGGCTCTTGGCGGCAGGTTTGGGTCCCACGATGACATTCTTGGCCCATGGAATTCCTTTGGCTGCCTCCTCCGTTCCGTTCGTGGGGGGCGCGCTCTCTTCTATCTCCTCGGTGGCGCTGCAGGCGCTTCTTAAAGACATGCTCTTAGGACCCCTGCTCAACACCCTCATCCTTTCCACTCTTTTGACACTGCCTCGCGCCGTATGGCAGCAGGTCATCAAAGAGCGGCACGACATGATTGCTTCCGGAAGTCCGCCTCCCGTGGATTTGGCAGCGTTGCTGCATGTGGGCGGAGTGGTTTTGAATACATTCTTTAATCCGCGGCATGAAAATTTCAGGAATTTTTGGAAACAGAATGCTTTCTCTTTTGTGGGGCTTCTTACCGTTGGGGCTGAAATAGAAGGCATCATGCAGTACATGGGCAACTTGGACGGTGCTTTAAGCCATTTGACCGGTTTGAAAGTGGGAGTTTTTCATGCCGTTGGAGCCGCCATCGAGAGACCGGCGGAGTGGCAGGATGCCCAAGGGAATCTGCATCGCAACGTTGTCCCTATCGGAGGGGCGATCAACTGGGGGAATGTTCTTCTGTATAAATTTCAGAGCGCTCTGGGATTTAATCTCGCCGATACCGCACTGGGTTTCACAAGCCGGGTATTGAATGCCGCGCATCCCAATTCCATTTCAGCCGCCCTGGTTCCTTTGGCGGATCAGTTCTCTAGCCAACCCCCTTCGTCACGGGGAGATTCTTTAGCGGCTCAATTGGTGAGCGTGGGACAAACTTCTCCGGCAGATAAAGAACAGGGGTTTAAAGAAAAGCTGGCTCAGTCGGGAAATCTCAAGCAGGAAATTGAGAGGACCAAGCTGAGGATTCAATCCCTTCAGAAAGAGCTGATGGCTGCTCAGGTCCGCTTGAAAGAGGTGAAAGGGCAGACGGACCTCATTCCCAAAGAGATTCAGGAGAAATACGATCAGGACCTTAAATCCTTAAAGGCTAAGCGGGATGAACTGTATACCCTTTCCAAGCTTTCCCAAAAAACGGATTTAAAAAATCCCGTTCTTTCCTCGGAACAACTCAAGGCTTTGGATTCTCTGATCGCTGGCTACGAAGGGGTCTTGGCCCCCTCTTCCGAAGGCTCGGCCTACCTTAAATCCAAGGAGCTCGCTCTAGCTTCTTTGAAGGGACTCGTGGCTAAATTGTTCGAAGATCGAAATGATGGTAATTTGGAAGTTCGCAATGAAGATGTTCCTGAGCATCCCAAGGAAAAAGAGATCAAGGCTTTGATCGAAAAAATCGAGGATTTAAGCTCCGGAGTTCAGGACCAGGTGGCCCTGCGGGACGCCGTCGCCAAGCTTCTTTCCGTGGCTTCTCAAGAGAGAAGCAAGGTTTTGAAAGAGCGCCGGGCAGGGAAGGAGATGCTCGGATTCAGGAAGGAGCTTTCCAAGTGGTCCATGGTGACGGATCTTTCCTTCGCGAAAAAGGAGCTGGATTCCGCCAAGAAGGCCATCCAGGGCATGCTCCATCTTCTGGACTCCCAGAAAGAGAGGGTGGAGAAGCAGAGGCAATCCAACACCCAGAATCAGGAACAGGCCAAAGATAATCTTGGCCGCATGGAAGAATGGCGACAGAAATCTCGGGATAATATCGCCGAAGACGATCAGTGGGTTTCGGATTTGGCCATTCTTTTAGAACAAGCCCAGACCGCATCCCAAAGGATTTCAGAATTTCGTCAGGACATGTCGGCCCTGCTGTCCATGCTGGATGCCCGAGATAAGAATTCCAGTCCCGACGCTTCTTCAGAATACCAAAGAAGGCTGGATCTTATGGGGCCGGCCACCGATCCCAACTCTTTGGCCTATAAGCGCATCCATGGCTATCCCGGCACGGACCCCAACGATGTCAACAAGCTTTCCTTGAAGGTTTTAAATGACAATCTCAAAAAAGTAAATGACAGCATACAATCCATAAACAGCGGATTGGAAAAGCTTGAAACCGTGCCTTTGGAGTTCGTGGGGGTAGTGATGCGGGAAGTGCTGCTTACCGCGAAGTGGGACGATTCCAAGCCTCTCCTGGTGAACTTAAACAATGCCAAGGCTCATTTCGAAAAGGAGGTTAGGGACTTTCAAACCATACAAACCAACGTGAGCAACATGCTGGATCCCAATTTTTCCGGGACGACTGTGGATGATTTCGGGGATGCCCGCCCTACTTCCTTGATCCGGTTCCACGCCCAGGAACAGCAAAAGTTAGACCAAGCCAAAAATGAGATTCAGACCTACACCGGCGAGATGGACTCCATTGCCCAGTCTATTTCCCAAAGGGTTCCCGGGATCAGTCTGCCATTGCTCTCGGGCAAATCGGCTCAGGATTTGAGAGTCCTTCTGCCTCAATATGCCGATCTTTTGGAGACTCTACAATTCCCTAAGACGGCGGAGGGGGATCTGGCCAAACTGGATAAGATGGCTTTGGCGAGACTTTTGGCTAAGACGGGGGAAGCGACGGTCCGCTGGATCGTTTCCGAAAAGACGGTGGAAGTGGTTTCAAAACATATCAACCAAACCCTTCCCATCGTCAAACCGGTCATAGAATCCGTGGTTGTGGCGGAACAGAGCATGTCGGATCTTGTGGACGCCTATATTCAGTTCGCCAATCAAGGCTCTCCTCTCGATCAGGCCCAGGCGGTTCTGGATAAAACAAGGGACGTTTTGAAGGGCATATCCCCCACATTGCAGGAGGCCAAGACTCTTTTGGAGGGGACGGTGATTCCCCTGCAGCAGGAAGCCGTTGACCAGGTGGACCCCGCCAAGGGGGAGAACTTTGTGACTTTGTATGCGGAAAAGTTGAAGCTTTACAATGATATCTCCAAGGCCTACAACCGGACGGTGCCATGGGGATTGGCTTCCTTGGGAGCTCCGGAGGGAGATATCCAGAAGGCTTTGGCCAACATCGCGGACCAGCAGGAGCAGTTTGTGGATTACCAAGACCGTGTCAAAGCCCTCTTGGACGAAGCGGCTTTACGCAAAGACCCCAACTATAACGCCACTGAAGAGGTGTTCGGTGAAAACATGCCCTATTCCCTGCCGCAGCGTCTGGTTCAATATGAGGCTGAGAAGAATCAAAGGGCTCCGGAGATCAATGCCAAAGGAGGCGAGATCAACACGATTCTGGCTCAGGTGGATGAAAGGACAGGTGGGAAATACCACCTCATCGCCGAAAATAAACTCCCGACCGATATCCAGGCTTCCGATTCCGCCAGTTTGGACCTGATACTGGATTTGCTAGAAAGCGGGAAGCTTACCGATTTGGCGGATAAGCTTCGGGACATCGCGGATGAGATGCAGAAGACCGGCGGCAGCGTGGATCTCAACGGCGACGGAGGCTTGATTAAAACGGGAGATCAACCTCCTCCTGAACTTAATAATGCACAGAGGGTGGCTTTGTTGGCTTTGGATGCGGTACGGCGCCTTGTACCTACCCCTGAGAATAGGGACTCCAGTTCCTTGACATTCTCCATGATCCGGTTTCTCTTTTCGGATGCCGTGGTGGTGGCTTCCCGGAAAGCTCTGGATGAAAGAATCCCTGAGTCGGAGGTATTTCTGGAAAAAGCCCAAGGAGTTTTGGTGGAGGCATTGCAGGATCTTCAAAAAGATGCGGCTTATGTGCAATCCAATCCCCCTTCCGAGACGGGGGCGCAGGTGTTTGAACGCAAGGTCAATATCTATGACCGTGTATACCAGATAGCCGGAGAGGGAAAGGACTTTTTTGGAGTCAAAAAAGGCTGGGATGAGGGGGGGCTCGAATCTTTGGAAGATATCCAACAATACCATGAAGGACTCCGGGATATATACGGCTCCGGCAATGAGGCTTTGGATGCGGAAGAGACGGCCTTAAACGCCATGCGGGAAGCCCTTCAAAAGACGCTGGAAGATTTGGGAACTCAAGAAAAAAACATTGCTACCTGGCTGTCCCAGCTCAATGATCCCAAAGAGAGCGCCATGCGGCGGGTGTCCAATAGCCTCTCGGTCCTTCAAGAAAAAACCCGCAAGCTTTTAGAGGAAAATATCGATTACAAGCTTGCCGAAAAACAGTTTGAGGCCGCCGACAAGACTTTATCCGAGAAGATGGAAGAGTTGAGCAAGGCCCACCGGGATTTGAGCGCCGCGCTGAAGGCTCTGCCCAACTGGAATGTTTTAAGTCCCGAGCTTTTGGAACATATTGAAAAAATCAGCTCCGATAGGAAGGCTTGGCTTCTGTCGGGAGGGAAGGACCAGCCGGAAGTATTGGTCATCCGGAAGTCTCATTTCGAAACAGTCCTCACTCAGCTTCTATCCGTCTTTGATCCGGCCAGTTCCACTCAAGATATCAAGGCTCTCAAAGAGCAAATCTTGAAAAGTCCCAATATGCTGGCTTCCCTCATCCCGGACTCCAGGATGCTCCAATTGGGAGAAGGGGAAGACGGTTTTTATTTGGTGTACCAGTCCGACCTCAGCGTGCCGTACGGCCTTCAGACCTCCAACCAGGTGACCTTAGGCAATGTGGCGAAGCTGCTGGGACAAAACATAAGCGTCACGGGATATCGTTTCGGAAGCCCTCCCAATTCTCTGAATGCCCCGTGGGGGGATCAGGGGGTTTCGGTCACCGTGGAGTCCATCAAGGGGTCCCATTGGGTCAACTACCTCAACGTTACCTTCCACCGATTTATTCAGGATATTCCCAAGGACATCTCCGTCCCTGCGCAGGCTCAGGAAAACCGGCTCATGATTTTTGACGACTTTGCCGTCATGCTTCTGGGAGACCGCCTGTATGTGGCGGGGACCGGGTTCGGGGATTTTTCGCCTTCTGACTCTAAGAAGCGGACCTACTATTACGGCGCCAACCTGAAAACCTCCGTGAAGTTCACCAAGGTGGCCAGCCTGACGGCGGAGGAATCCCGTCTCTTTGCTAAAGATCCCCGGGAGTTTTTCCAAAAGATCAATTTGGATTTCACCGGATTTAACGAGGACCTCAACCAGGATTTTTTGATCAGCGCTAAGGGCGACAATAAACAGTTCATCCGACACAAGGCCGGAGTAAACTTGAACCTCCAGGAGGCTTTTGAGACCCAAAATACGTTTCTGGTGGATTTCTTTCTTTCCCAGGTGGAATCTACGGACGATTTTGCCCAGAAATCTCTTGGGACGACGGTGCTCAAGGGATTCTCGTTGGGAGGGGATGCGATAATGACCTCCAAGACGACAGGAGAGTTGGGTCAGGAATTCAACACATTGAGCCAGGGACTGACATTGGATCTGCCCAAACAGGGGATCGTTCTGGGAGCGGAGGGCAAGATTTTGGGGAGCGCGGACACCTATTTCGTGGAGCTTTCCAAGAAATTGGGCAAGAGCGTATTTTCCATCTCTTACGGCAGCCCTTACGTCGGAGCCAATAAGCGGCTCACTCTGGGAAGCCAGTCCCTGTTCACGGTGGGAGATTTGTGGAGAACCGTGACTCATAAATCCGTTCAGAACTTGCAAGGGGGCGAAATCCTTTCCGAGCATAACGCCGAACTGGAGGATTTTTTCAACCATGGAACTCAAGGAAGCCCGTCTCTTCAGGAGATCAAACGGGTCTATGAGCAGAGCATCGCTAAAAAGCTTTTGACTCAAAAGATAGGGGAGATCACCCAGGAACTTCAGCCCCTGATCCAATCCGGAGCCATTCTGAATAATCTGCATGTCCGCGGGATGGTGGGATTCACCACCAATGCCGTGGGAGAACATATCAGCGATCGGGCGGTGGGAGGAGGGCCTCAAGCCGGGGCGGTGACGGAATTGACGCTGACAAGGTCTCAGAAAGCTTTGATGGAAAATAAGAGCGCCCAGATCGTGGCTTTGGGATTGGAGCTTCAAAGCTTGTATATGGATTTGACCCGCCAGTGGCAGGAGACGGTGATGGCCTTGGCCCAAGCGCAGTGGGAAGCGCGGCTGGCGGAGTTTATGATTCTCAACGCCCAGGACGAAACCTTGAGAGCTCAGGCGGTTGTGGAACAGGAGCAGGCCTTTAGCCGACTTCGCCAGGCTGCCATCCAGTACAACATGCTCACGGGGAGGGGACCGAGTGCCTCCATCCCCAAGGAAATGCAGGGGCTCAGTTCCCAGGATTTGTCTCAGTTGATGTCGGAGGTGGGCCGCTCCATGAAAGATCCGCAAAGGCTGACCCAGTTGTTTCAGACCCTCGACGCGGAAGAATTGGATATCCCCAAACCTGGAGTCAATGTGGCCGGCTGGATTCCTTTTATCGAAAAACTAACTTTTCAGGTGGGAACTCAAATCCAGGATTTCATGGGCAACCATGTGTTCGGATTTGGGCTGGGTGTGGCGGTGCCAGTTTATGATCCTCATTCCAAAGAGAAGGATAAGGCTTTGAAGCTGGAGAACAAGGCCAAGCTTCAGGAGATATCGGCGCTTTACGAAAAGTATTATCAGGCATCCGGACAGGCTCAAGTGAAGGCTTTGGTTGCGGATTCCCAAAGACAGCTGCTGGGAGCCAGCCAGATGAAGACTGCCCAAGCCCTTTCCAAAACCATCGTGGCCTACCGGAACGGGTTGATTTCTCAAAATGAGCTTTGGCAGGCTTTTCGGACTTGGGCTTGGTATACGGATGAACTTCTGACTGCGCAGGCCCAGCAGGCTTTCCAGGAGTCCTTGTCCGCTATGTATAAAGGTGTCGGAAGTCAAAACTCTCAACTCGCAACTCTCAACTCGCAACTGTCTTTAGGGGAAAGAAGTCAGGCGGCTTCCCTGATGATGGAAGCGGTGAATCATCGGATTTCCAAAATCGGATTGGAAATCCGCTCTATCACCAATCTCACCTCCTCCGGAGTGGGGTGGATTCCCAATGTTTCCCTGACGGGATTCGGGATTTTGCCTATCTTGATTCCTTCTTTCGAGTTGACTTCCAATGAGCTTAGGGAGCTTCAGGTGCAGGAACAGAAGGGACGCCTGTCCTATTACCAGAACCTCGAGGCAAAGGTGAAAATGGATGTTACCCTTAAAATTTTCCAGAACTACGCAACCTACAAGATGCTGGGGGAGATGATCGAGGTATATAGAAATCAAAGAATCCCGGAGTTGGAAAAATCTGGCAACAGCTGGGAGCTGGATCAGGAGAAGATACGGCTTTTGGAGTTGGAAGGCAGCCGCAAGCAGACCCAGCAGATTTTGAACTCTTTGATGGGAAGGCCTTTGGAAACTCCGATCTCCACGGATGTAAGCCTTTCCCAGGCTTGGGCGGAGCTTTTGGAATACCTGAAGTCTAGGGACGCCGTCCAGGTGTGGAAAAACATTTTATCCTCTCGTGTGGAGATAACCCAGGCGGTGGAAGGCGTGGTGGATGGCAACCTGAAGAAGGAAAAGATCCGGCTGGATATCGTCAATGTGGTGGGCCGACAGGTGACGAAATTGTTTGGCGCCTGGAGCGGTTCCCCAACGGCATCTCCGGAACTGGTTCAGCAGGCCAGGGTGGAGACTCTGCAGGCCGAAAGGGATCTGGACGCGTTCGAAAAACAACTCCCTGTGGAATTGGCCAATATCCGGCATAGACTTTCTCTAATGGAACAAGAAATTCAATCTTTAGAAGGGAAAACCGATTCCCAAAGCCGACTCTTAAAGTTGGAACTTCAAGCTGCCGTGCTGATTCTAGAATCTCAACTGCAGATGCTCAAGGGGCAGGAAGAGGAGCCTGCAGAGACGGCTCAGCCGTTGCCGGGCGACTCCGCCGCGGTTCCCTCCAGTTATGTGGAATTGAAGGATCGTTTGATTCAGTCTCACTTAGCTAAGTCCTTTCCTGGCAGGATTTCTGAGCCGTCTCCTTCCGTGGATTTGGGAGTGTCGGACCATTTCGGGATTTCCAGCTATGTACGGGACTATCGTCTGAAGACCTCTTTGGGAAAAGATCCGATCCATAGGGCCTATGTAGAAAGCTGGATTGAATGGAGGTTAAAAAGCCCCGAGGCCAGCCCTTCTCAGATCCTGGCTCTCTCGAAGCTTGAGAAAGAGAAGTCGGATAGGGATTATAGAACCGTTTTGATGGATGCCAAGGTTCGGGCTGAAAGATTATTGTCTCAGTTCCAAATGCATGTGTTGTTGTGGCGAGGGGTGAAAGAAAGTCCTAAGTCCTATGTCCTAAGTCCTAAGTTGGAAAAGAAATTAAGCGAAGAAGCTCAACAAATTGTGGCTCATATCGGATTGGCTCCTAAAACGACTTGGAGGGATTTGGCCCAGTTGATTCCCGAGGAGGCCCTGGACTTCCAACCCATGGTTCAATCCTTGGAAAGCATTCATTCCGCTCTTTTTCAGGAGGGGTTCCCCAGGTCTTTGTCGCAGTCGGAGGAGGATAAGATCAGCCAGATCAAGGCGAATATCGTGGCGGAGCAATTCAGCATAAAGGGTTTTACTCCGATCCTTGTGGATGGTTTTTTCCGGGGGCAGCATGTCTCGGGAGCTTTTTTGGAGGCTCCGGACCCCGTTCAGATCGAGAAGGCTTTGGGCAAGGTTTTGGGAGATGCCCTGGTTGGAGAGCTCAAGTCCAAGGGGCAGTTCCAGGGATTGGTTTTAAAAACGCACTCCCTGATGGCGAGCGTGTTCGATAAAGCCCGGCTGTTGGAAAAGCATGGGATGCGGGTGGCGGCTGCCGAAAACAATCTCAAGTCCCACGCCGTGCTTTTGGAAAAATCATGGAGCAAGGCGGAGGATGTGGCGGCTGCCGAGGAAGAGCTTTTTGACGCGTGGTCTGACTTCTCCGATACCGTGATCGGACTCAAACTGGATTTTAATGAGCTGGTCAGTGATTTGGAAGCGATGGGATACCCTTCGGGAGTCGGGAGTCGAGAGTTAGGAGTTGGGAGTCCTGAGTTTAGTGTTGAGAATTCTCAAGCTCCTATCCGGCTGCTGGCGAAGTATTGGGCGTCTCGCATGCGGGATCCTGATTTCGCCCGCGTAGTAGATCAGTTGCTGGGGCAACAGCCCGGAGCGGCGGAATTAGCGACAGAACTAAAATCATCGGCTGAGGAGTACCGGAACATGTTCCAGAACGCGGAGAAAATCCGGTATGCCAATATACCGGCATCTGAAAAAACCGAGCTTCTGATTCAAACGGATGCGGAAGGAAGGAAGCAGGATGTCGAGCAGATTTTAGAGAAGGTCTTGGCTCAATGGAAGGATTGGGGCTCGCTGTATGAATTTTTAAAATCGGATTTGGAGTCTCAGGGCATCCGAGCAGCCCAGGATTTAAATCACCAGAGGCAGATATTTTTAGCGATGAGGAATGCCTACTGGCATGCTTTTCCTATTCCCTGGGGCATAGAGGGGGCTTACAAGCAATTGGGAGAAGCCTGGTCTCAGAAGGAAATCTCCCGGCAGGCGCTTTTGGAGCAGAGTTTGTCGGTGTCTCAGTCCCCCGCTGAGTTTATCATTAGAGACATCTTGTTGGATGAATATTTAAAGATCCAGACGGCCTATGACCAACAAATCATCCGCACGTTTAACTCCAAGGAGGTAAAGGGGAATCCTTTGGCGGCCAAGACTTTGGATCAGTTGTTTGATTTTAAGGAGAGTGTGGAGCGTCAGAAGGACTTGCTCAAATATGGACGGGGTATGTTGGCCATCCGAGCCTTGATCGAGCTGGGAAATATCCAGTTGGAGGCTTTGAGGTGGCAGAGGGCGGGCCCCTCCGAGATTTCAGAGGCGGCTTTGACGGTGAAGCAGCTGGAAGAGTTGCGGGATAGGTGGCTCAAGAATCCACGCGAGCTTCAACCCCTCTATGTGGCGACGAAGGTGGATGGGCAAGGGAATCGCACCTGGAGCGTCGGCCAGTGGCTGACCCCTAAGGATTTGGAAGGTTTGTCTAAGGCCGGCAGAGTGGTCAGCGCGGAAGGCAGGCTCTGGTTGTTGCCCGAAGGGTCTTCTCCTGTTTTGACGCCGGCAGCCTTGACGCTTGAGGATGTCATGGCTCTTAAGGCCGATGAGATCCTTTCCGGGATCGATTTAAAGTCGGCCCGAATGGAAGAGAATAAGA
>JACQJN010000232.1 GCA_016205085.1 Elusimicrobiota bacterium
AAACTTTTTCATAAAAAAAATGCACGCCAAGGGAATTCTGGCAGGTCGTGACTTTGCCTTCGGAAAGGACCGTCAACGAAACATCCCCTTTCTCAAACAAGCCTGTGCAAAAGCAGGAATCCGTCTAAAGATTTTGCCCTTGCTGCAAAACAACCAAAAAAAGATAGGTTCTTCCGTTATCCGCAAACTGATTCTATGCGGCCATCTGGAAGAAGCTAAAAAATTGCTGGGACATCCCTATTTTCTAATCGGCAAAGTTGTGAAAGGAAGCGGAAAGGGTCAAGCAATAGGATTCCCCACTGCAAATCTGGAAATCCATCCCAGCAAAGCTCTCCCAAAAGGGGTTTTTAAAGCTTGCGCCCGAATCGATGATAGGCACTACTCCGCTGCTGTCAATATAGGAACAAGACCTACTGTTGATCCGGGGCAAAAAATACATGTAGAAGCCCACTTGTTGAGTCTCAAAAAAAATATTTATGGCAAAACCATGCGCCTCGATCTACTCAAAAAAATTCGGGATGAAAAGCGATTTTCGTCTCTAAATGCTCTAAGAGAACAGATAGCAGAGGATATTAAAGCAGCAAATAGCAGTTAGCAATTGGCTGATGGTAAAAAGAAAACAGATTATCATTATTGGCGCCGGTCACAACGGCCTGGTCACCGCCAATCTACTTTCGGAAGCGGAACACCAGGTAACCGTCCTCGAAACCAGGGAGGTGGTAGGAGGAGCCTGTGTGACGGAAGAATTATTCCCCGGTTTTAAAGTCTCCTCCACTTCCTATGTCAGCACCCTCCTGCTCCCTCAAATTGTCAAACGCTTCGAACTCCACCGGCACGGCTATCGCGTCATCAAACAGGATCCCGCTTTTTTTGTTCCATATCCCGATGGCCGATTTCTACTCCTCCACGGCGATGACCGAGACACAGATCAGATTGCCAAGTTCTCCAAAAAGGACGCCCAAAACTATCCCCGTTTTAAAAGCACACTAGAAAGAATCGGAAACTTTCTAAAACCTTTTCTTTTAAAACCACCCCCCCAACCCCAATCCAACTCACTCCGTGATCTCTGGAGCCTTTTTCAGATGGGACTAGGAATTAGACGATTATCACCCGAAGACACTCAAATCCTGGTTCAATTGAGCACCATCGGGATTTCAGATTTTCTGGACAACTGGTTTGAATCCGATGAAATAAAGGCATTTTTTTCATCCCAGGCCGTCATAGGAGACTACGGAGGCCCCCACCATCCAGGAACGGCATTTACACTTCTCCACGACTATTTAGGAGGAGTGGAAGACACTAGCACGCTGGCGGGTGCGGCTGGCATCTGGGGTGTGGTAGTGGGAGGTATGGGAACGATCACCCAGGCTTTGGCGGCCGCAGCCAAAGAAAGAGGTGCTACTATCCGCACCAACACGAAAGTTAAACGAATTGAATTAAATGGAAAAGGAAAAGTGGACGGAGTTCGCCTTGAAAATGGAGAGGTGATCCACGCTGACATTGTGGCCAGCAATGCCACTCCTCGAAGGACATTTCTGGAACTTCTCCCCCAAGACGCCCTGCCAGAAGTCTTTATACAACACATAAAGGGGTTTAAAGATTTAGGCGCCTCGCTTAAGGTCCATTTGGCTTTATCCGAACTACCTGACTTCACCGCAATGCGTGGGATAGAACCTGGACCCCAACATAGGGGACTCATCAGCTTTTGCCCCAGCGTTCAATTCATAGAGCAAGCCTGGGAGGAATGCAAACGAGGCGACTTCTCCACCCACCCCACCGTGGAAGCCTGCATCCATTCGGTCCTTGATCCTTCCTGCGCCCCAAGAGGAACGCATATCATGAGTTGTTTCGTACAATATGGCCCGCGCCACTTAAAGCGAGGGAATTGGGAAGATTTAAAAGAAACAGTGGCTAAGCGAGTGATTGCGGAAATAGCCCAATATGCTCCCAACCTATCTCAAGCGGTCACAGACTGGCATGTCTACACCCCCGAAGATTTAGAAAAGAAATTCGGCCTAACCGGTGGGAACATATATCATGGAGCCATGACTTTGGATCAACTCTTCCTATTCCGTCCCATGGCGGGATACGCCGATTACAGAACTCCCGTCAAAAATCTCTACCTCTGCGGATCGGGTACCCATCCCGGAGGAGGCGTCTGGGGAGCCCCCGGCTGGAACGCCGCCCACCAAATCCTCCGCGATATCCATTAGCCTGAATTTCCGTTGGGAACTGTCTGGAATCGGGTCCTGACCAAGTTTGCTAGCGCGGGTCGTGCCAAACATCCATGAATCCGTAGGTTTGGTACGTCCCAAAGCTACTGCTCTAAAGTTGTTTGGGACGCCTCAAATCTTCCTACAGCCAGCAAATCTTGGCCACCCGATTCCCTATCAGTATACCTTACTAGCTTGAATTTTCTTTGGGCGTGGCTGGAGATTTGTCCGTAGCCCCCGTAGGGAGGGGA
>JACQJN010000233.1 GCA_016205085.1 Elusimicrobiota bacterium
GTTGTGGAGCCTCCGACCGTCTCAGAAAAGCCTGCGGCGAGCATCCCTAGGGATCAGTTGCGGAAAGTGGCGTTTCTATATCACCCTTCCCAGAAAAATCTTTTTCAGGAGTTTGCCAAACTCCTGGATCAGGTGGCTCAAAAGACTTCCAGGAAGCCTTTATTCCTTGAGCGGGTTTTTGAAGCAGAGTTTGTCGCGGAGGCTTTTTTGGATCCTTTCATCCAGAAAGCGAAAAATGATCAAGCCGTTTCACTGATTTTGCTGGGAGATTATCCGGAGAGCAAGGTCGGAGAATGGGAAACGGCATGTGGGAAGATGGGTTTGGGTTTGAAATGGGTGACTCCCGGGGGGGCCGTCAAGCGTTCCACGGCCGTTGACTTGGTGGTAGATTTGATGTTGATGAAACAAGAATGACCCCACCACCTCCATGCGAAGCTTTGGTAAATTTGGGACATGCTTTTAGCATGTCCATGGAGGTGGTGGGGTGATAGAAAAATGGGAAATCCATCCCGCCCCTACCACGCGTGATTCTCGAAGATATTTATTGTTGATCCGCGGGGAGATGTCGGATGTTCAGAAATTGATCATGAAGTTGGGGGCACTGTGTGGAAGACCTCGAAAGGCAGAAGCCCCTTTCAAATATTCTCTATACCTGAAGGAGTTGGCTCCCTCCGTTAAAGAAAGAGTGGAGAATGTATTAAAATCTCAGGATGTCTTGATGCCGGAACCGCCTCTTCCGGTGGCGGTAGCGATCCGTTCGCCACAGCCTCCGGTGCAGGCTGTTTCTCGAATCCCGGAGAGGGCGATTTCCGTTCTCCCGGTGCCCATCCCTTTGAATCCCCGTTTTACGTTTCAAAATCTGTTGGTGGGGCCGCACAATCGGTTTGCCCATGCCGCCAGCATGTCGGTTGTGGAGAGTCCGGGCAGCATGTATAACCCCCTGCTTCTTTTTGGAGCGCCGGGGACGGGCAAGTCTCATTTTTTGCATGCAGTTGCTCAGGGGTTGGCGAGAAATCTTCCGCCCGAGACAATCGTGCTCACTACGGGAGCACGGATGGCTGCGCAAATCACCTCCACCGTGACCAAGGAAAAATCGTCCCAGGTCGAGACGCTTTTTAAACAAGCCAAGGCGTTGCTTGTGGATGATATTCATCTTCTTTCCCCCTCGGGAACCAATCAGCCTTTTTTGGCCCAGGTGTTTAATAGTTTCTTAAATCAAAACAGACAGGTGGTTTTGACGTCTGTTTATCCTCCGAAGGCTCTGGGGGCCCTGGAAAATAGTTTGGGATTTAAGTTGAATCAAGGATGGATGGTGGACATGAAAATGCCCACTCCCTTGGTTCAACAGAGTTTGGTGCAGCAGCTTTTGTCCGCAGAAGGATTTGATCTCGCGGAAAACGAAATTCAGGAATTTTTCATTAGGCCGCTCATGAATTCGGGAGACATTGCTTTGGCGATCCGACGTTTAAGGTTTTTGAAGACCCAGGGTAGGTTGCTAAATATTTCGGATGGCTTGCGAAAGATGTCGAGCGCGGGGGAGTCTGTTTCACAGACAATGCTGATGGAGGGGGAGTTGAACAAGGTTAAAACTTTTAAGCTTCCTTCTTCTTCTGCGAAGTCTTGGGTGGGGGTCTTTTATCCCAGGGGAGCCGAGGGAGAAAAACAATGGATGTTGTATCAGCTCTGTCAAGGCGCGGGATCTTTGGGGATTCCGATTGGAGGAGAACAGGTTGTGAACCAAGAGTATGATCCCAATGAGATCTACGGAACCCCGTTCCTGGTGGGAGATTCTTGCACCCAGCGGAGAGTGACGATGGCGTTTGTCTTGGGTCCTCCCGCCAATTCAGAGTTGGGAAATCGTGAAGCGGAAT
This sequence comes from Elusimicrobiota bacterium, assembly GCA_016205085.1. GTDB lineage: Bacteria > Elusimicrobiota > Elusimicrobia > JACQJN01 > JACQJN01 > JACQJN01. Next base: position 1,872 of record JACQJN010000233.1, read on the forward strand.
TATTCCATGCCTTAAGACATATTCTGGAAAGTTTGGAAGTTCGATTGGGCTGGATATCTTTTTCCTCTTTAAAATCGCCATCGGCCTATTTAAGAGCGGTTTTGGATGCGGTCTCAGCATGACTGAATTGGCGCTTTGGATTCTGTCGTTGGTCGTGGTGGGGATGTGTCTCTACTGGATATTCAGATTCCACTGGTTCTTGCCGTTGGAAACGTCCTGGGATCACGCTAGGGAATTTACCAAGGAATTATCTGAATATGCTCGGGTTCCCTATACCCGGGAAATTCTTTTAGAAATTATCCAAAAAGCCTTAATGGGACTTCATCGCCTTTTCCCTCGATGCGCTTTTTGGGTGTTCGAAAGAGAACTGGAAACCGGTTGGAAAATATTCTCGCAGGTCGGAATGCCTTACCAGTCCAGATTGACCCCTCTGGTAACCTTTCAGGGCGGGAGTTTGGAGAGTCTGGGCAAAGAGGGGGCTTCCATGGTTTTAGAGGAACAAAACAGCTCGGATCCCCTGTTGAAACTATTAAAGGAAACCGGAATTAGGTCGCTGTGCCTGATTCCCTGGGGAGTGGAGGAGGGGCTTCGCGGAGTTTTGGGAGTGGGAAGCTTTTCCAGGAAAGTGGATCCCCGGCGGGCCGGATTTTTTCTTGAAATTTTAAAAACCTATTTGACTCCGGTGTTCTTCGCCGCCCACGGCTTATGGGATTTGAGGCGAGAGGAGGAACATCTAAAAGGTGAAATTTCGGTCGCCATGCAGGAACTTTCAGAGTCCAATCAGCAACTCATCCGGAGATCCAGAGAGAGACGGGCCCTTTATGAGGTGGCTTCTGCCATCGAAACCCAGCCTCAGAACCCAGAGGCGAGTTTGGTCGCCACGGTCAATATTGTGGCCCGGGCGGTTGAAGCGGATGTGTGCGCTTTCCTTCTTCTAAATGAGGAAGATCAGGAGTTGGTCACTCAACCCGGAGCTTACGGGGTGGAGCAGGATGAGATCTCCCTGTACCGGATTCCTCTGTCCAATGCAGATTCCACTTCGGTGAGAGTTTTTCTTTCCGGGGAGCCTTTTATGACGGAAGATGCCCAGTCCGACCCGCGTGTTCTGCGGCGTTACGCGGAGTTGTGGAAAATTCATTCTCTTATCGTGGTGCCCTTAACCTTGGAGGGTAGGCGTTTGGGTGTTTTAAGAGTGGCCAGTCATCATGCGCATTTCTTTACTCAGGACCATCTGGATTTGGTAGTCCATGTGGTCAAGGAAGCGGCCGTGATCGTGGAGGGGGTCTTGCTTTCTCGCCGGTTGTCCCAAACTGCGGATGAGTTGTCGCAACTGAATCGTTTGAAAGATGAATTTGTTTCTACGGTAAGCCATGAGCTGAAAACTCCCTTGACCGCTATCCGTGGATTTTTATCTGTCATTCTGCAGGGAGAGGCGGGGCCTCTGACTCATCAGCAGGAGCGGTTTCTCACGATCGCTCAGAGCGCTTCGGAGAGGCTCTATCATTTGATCTCGGACCTTTTAGATGTTTCCCGGTTGGACAACCGTGTTGAGATGGAAATTGTTCCCACGGCTTTGGAGAGCTTGTTGCGAAGCAGTGTGGAGAGCGCCGGCGTACAGGCAAAGGAAAAAGGGGTGAATTTAGAATTGGAGGTTCCGGAGGATATTCCCTTGGTCTCGGCAGATCCCAAGTGGATTCGGCAGGTGGTGGATAATTTGATCAGCAATGGAATTAAATTTACTCCCGGGTCCGGAGCGGTACGTGTCCAAGCGGTGAGTAAGGGAGACGCCGTTTTGGTTTGTGTTCGCGATACCGGGGTCGGTATCAGTGCTGAAGATAAACCACGCATTTTTGAGAAGTTTTATCGCGGCAAGGGACCACGGAATGCCATTTTTCCCGGAAGCGGTTTGGGGCTTGCCATTTGCAAATCCATTGTGGAAAAACACGGAGGGCATATTTGGGTGGAATCAGAGCTGGATCAGGGATCTCAATTTTTCTTCACGTTGCCGGCTGCGCCGCAGGAATCCGCTTCTGTCAACGGAGGACAGGCTCAAGATAAGAATATGGTCTCCGGATGAATCGGGTTGTCGTCTACTGTCTACTGTCTACTTTTTTAGTAGGATGTGCAGGATCTAAATCCATCTATGTCTCTCCTCGGTTCCATGAAAGGGTTCCCCAGCGGGTGGCGATGCTTCCACTGGAAAATGAGTCGGTGGATTTGACGGGCCCGGAGATGTTACGAAAAATGGTGGCGGAGAAGCTTAAGGCCTGGGGGTACGCGATACTATCATTAGAGGAGACGGATGCTAAGTTAAGGGAAATGGGGATTACGGATGGAGGGCAGTTGCGTGCTCTTTCACCTAAAGAGATGGCTCAGCATTTGAATGTGGATGGGCTCTGCTTTGGCTCTGTGGAGCAGTTTTCATTTCAGAATATTGGATTTTACCTGAAACGTGCGGTAAAATTGCGCTTAAAGTTAGTGGATCCAAGTTCTGGAGAAAATTTGTGGGAGGGAGTGGGAGAATCTAAGCATTCAGAAATTCATGGGAAGGAAGAAGGTGCCGGGAAAGCTTTTGTCCGAGGATGGTCTAGGAAAATGGTGGAAAATATAATGAAATCCCCGCTCCGACAGGAAGCCCAGGGAGCGGTAGATAAATTGTTCACGGGAATTCCAAGGAGGCCATTATGAAGAAGTTGATAGATGTGAAGCAGGGAGCAGAGCGGGATGATAGGATAATAAACTGGAGGTCCTTTGTATCATCTTATCATCTTATCATCTTATCATCGCTTTTGCTCTCTAGTTGTGCGCCTAGAACAACCGTTCAGCGCCGTCAGGCGATGTCTGTTGAGGAGACGGAAAAGGTGGAGTCCCAATATACGGGGCCCAAGCGCAGGATCGGGGTCATCGATTTTGAGAACAAAACGGCCTATGGACAGGGGAGACTGGGAGGAGCGGCTTCGGATATCCTGCTCACGGAGCTGGTGAAGTCCGGCAAGTTTATCGTGGTGGAAAGAGATAAGCTGGGCAAGTTGATGGAGGAGCAAAAATTGGGGATGACGGGAGTCATAGATTCCCATACGGCGGCCAAGGTGGGCAAGGTTTTGGGATTAAACGCCATTGTCACCGGAGCGGTCTCCCAGTTCGGCGTCAAAACGGAGGGGTCCGATTATTTGATTTCCCAATCCAAGCGTCAGGTGGCGGAAGTGACGGTGGATATCCGCGTGGTGGATGTGGAAACGGGGCAGATCTTGCTCGCCGATTCCGGGAAAGGGGTTTCCAAAAAAGGTTGGGGTAGTTTTCTTGGCATGGGAACGAAGGGCGGATATGACGAGACGCTGGAAGGAGATGCTTTGCGGGCGGCGATTGTTCAGTTCGTGGATAACATTATTTCTCAGGTGAATAAAAAGCCTTGGTCCTGCCAAATCGCCGAGGCGATCGGGAATGAATTATATCTGAACGCGGGCCAGGAGTCGGGTCTGGAGGTGGGAACGGAGCTGGAATGTTTTCATTTGGGCAGGGCTATCAAGGATCCGTCCAGCGGGCTCGTGATCGGCAACACAGAGGAGTCTTTGGGGACGGCGAAGGTGATGCGTTATTGCGGTCAAGGAGGAGATTGCTCCATTGCGCGGCTGCAGTCCTCGGGGGGCGTGGTTCCGGCGGCTCGGGATATCTGTCGTCTTCCACAATAGGAGGGAAAGGCGAGATTCGGTAGAAAAATGTTGGCTAAGGTCAGAAGTCTTGCGGTAAAGGGCATCGAAGGATGTCCGGTCCAGGTGGAGGTGGACTTGGCCGGCGGGTTGCCTACCTATGCTACCGTAGGGCTCCCGGATGCAGCGGTGAGGGAGTCTCGGGAGCGCGTGGTGGCGGCTGTCCGAAATTCCGGCTTTGACTTTCCCATAAAGAAGGTTACGGTCAATCTGGCTCCCGCGGGTGTAAAGAAAGAAGGAAGCCAGCTCGATCTCGCCATTGCGGTAGGCATCTTATTGGCATCGGAACAAATTCTTCCCGTGAAGACAATGGATTCCATCTGTTTTTTGGGAGAATTGGCTTTGGATGGGAGTTTGAGGCCGGTTTCGGGGGCATTGCCTATGGCGCTTAAGGCCCGAGAGATGGGGGTGGATTTATTGCTGGTCCCGGAAGGCAACCGAAAAGAAGTGGGGGTTCAAGGATTGAACGTCCTTTGGGCCTCTCACCTTAGGGAAGTGTGTGATTTTTTAAGCGGGAGCAAAGTCCTATCTCCTTGTGAAAGTTTTTCTCTGGCAACGAAAGCGGCGAACGGAGATTCGGAACCTGATTTCTGTGAGGTCAAAGGACAAAGAATAGCGAAGCGGGCTCTTGAGATAGCCGCCGCGGGAGGCCACAATGTTTTATTTGTGGGTCCTCCAGGCGCGGGAAAATCCATGTTGGCCCAAAGAATCCCCTCTATCCTTCCCGGGTTGAGCATGGAGGAAGCCTTGGAGATTACTAAAATTTATTCTGTCTCAGGGCTTCTGAACGGACAGGGTCTTGTTTCCAGAAGGCCTTATCGAGCGCCTCATCACACTATCTCGGATGTGGCTTTGGTGGGTGGAAGCACCCATCCCAGGCCGGGAGAAATATCCTTGGCCCACGGGGGTGTGCTGTTTTTGGATGAAATTCCGGAGTTTAATCGGAATGTCTTGGAGGTTTTGAGGCAGCCTTTGGAAAATCGAGCCGTCACCATTTCAAGGGCAAAAGAATGTCTTTCGTTTCCCGCCAGCTTTATCCTGGTGGCCGCCATGAATCCGTGTCCCTGCGGGTATTTGGGGCACCCGGAAAAACCCTGCCTTTGCACCCCGTTGCAGGTTCGAAAATATCGTTCTAAGATATCGGGTCCGTTATTGGATCGGGTGGACCTGCAGGTCCATCTCTCTCCCGTTAAATTCAACGAATGGGCGGCGGAGGGAACACACGGCCATGATTGTTCCCAGTCCGTGCGCCGGCGCGTGGAGCTGGCTAGGACTCTTCAAAAAGATCGTTTCCAGAGAACGGAGATATTGACCAACGCTCAGATGAGACCCCGTGAAATCAGAAAGCACTGTCGTTTGGGCTCGGAGGGGATGGAGGCTTTGGAGGTGGCCATGCAAAAGTTGAGTTTGTCGGCCAGGAGCCTGGACCGAATTTTAAAAGTGGCGAGAACCATTGCTGATCTTAATGGGGAAGAAACGATTTCGCAAAAACACTTGATCGAGGCCATTCAGTACCGCAGCTTGGATCGAGACCTGGTATCCTATCAACTGACTTAGCGGAGGAAATGTGAAAACAATACTTTTTGGGTTTATTCTGTGGTTCATGTGTGGAGTACAAGTGATGTCACAGATAACGGAGGAACCCAAGAAGCATGTCGTGGTGAAAGGGGATGTTCTTTGGAACTTGGCGGGGTATTATTATCAGAATTCGTTTGCTTGGCCCACGATCTGGGACGCCAATAAAAAGCAAATTCAAAATCCAGATCTCATTTATCCGGGGCAGGAGTTTTTGATACCGGGTCAGGTCACCCGTATAGAGACGAGGACTCCTTCTGAGGTTGTCGCTATGACTTCTCAAAAATCTGTCCAGGTTCCCCAGGAATCCCCTCTTGAGACGGAACCCGAACTTCCCAAGGAGAAGGTTTTTACTCCTCAACCGGAGACTCTTTCTGAGGATTTTCCTCCCCAGATGACGGGGATGCATCCTTCCCTGCCTCGCCTCTCGGTCCCTTTGAATTGGCAGCAGGATGGGGAGGTGATCCGGGTTTCGCGAGAGGATAAATCCGTAGAATCTCTGGCGGAGAAAGGGGATGTGGTGGTGTTAAGGCTTCGGGAGCCTATTCAGCCGGGAGCGGCCTTGGGGGTGTTTCGCAAAATGGGTTATTCCAAGGATGAGAAAGGGATAAAGGGATTGGATATTCAAAAAACGGGCCAGCTCAAGGTTTTGTCGGTGCAGGGAAATCAGGCCATGGCGAAGGTTACTCGCATCCATGATGCGGTGCAGGTGGGTGATTTCGTGAAAGCCGAGTAATGAAGAAGTATTTTATTTTTGTAGCTTCCCTGGCTTTAGTTTTATATTGGGTTTCCAATCATCTCAGTCTGGACCAATGGACGGGACGTTCCCTGGAATATTTCCAGAAGCATCCGCATCCCAAAGCGTCTCCGGCGGTGGCCTATTATGTGGGGATGTATCGTTTTAGCCGTTCCCGTTACCCCGAAGCCGTGGAGGCTTTTACCCAGGTCTTGACGCAGTACCCTACCGGCCAATACGCTTCAGTCGCCCTGTTTCGCTTGGCCCAATCTTATGAGGAAATGCGGGATTTCACCCATTCCACGGAAGCCTACAAAAAGTTTCTGGAAGAGTATCCCGATGATTCCGCGAGTCCCTTGGTAAAAAGAAAATTGGGGATGATGGGAATTCAAACGGCAAAATGAAAGAATTGTTGGCGAGGCTTCGGCTGAATGCCGTTCCGGACGTGCGGACCGATTTGTTTTCCAGACTCATTGGACTTTTCGGAACGGCGGGGGCCGTTCTGGATTTGCAGCCCAAAGAGCTGTCTCAAGAGTCAGGAA
>JACQJN010000234.1 GCA_016205085.1 Elusimicrobiota bacterium
ACGCAAAGCGCTCCTCATGGAGGAAAGCCAAGCTTCCCTCCTCTGACGCCAACATCCTTCGGAGTTGGCTGTCACCTCCCATCATAGAAATTAAACAGAGAAACCCAGGTTTCTCCCATTAAATCGTCGCATTCGGGCAGGAGGGCCAGGGTGCACACCGGCCCTCGCCCATGAATGCTGAACTCCTCTCCTGTAAGGAAACGAACTTATCTCTGCCTATCTGTCGTGACTTCCTTAAAAGGCAAAGTATAGCAGATTTTGATATAATGAGGATGTGATCCATTCGACTTCGCTCAGGATCATGGTGAGTAAAATCGAACCATGACGAACTCCAAACTCTTGGAAATTTTGGATCAAATCCGCCTCCTCCGGTCTCCCAAACGAAAACTGGCCACATTCGGCGACACTCGAATCCAGTACCACCTGTTGTCCAGCGTGGAGGATCTGCCCGATCGCTGCCGGTTGCGGCAGGGGAACCTATTGGCGTTTAAACCCAAAATCCTGACCCTGGAGGCCCTCAAGGAAAGATTCCAGGGATTCGGCTCGGAGGCGCGTGAATATGTGGACTGGCTTCGGGAAGCCTATTGGGATGTGTTCCGGGCCTTGGAATACAGCTTTAAAAATGAGATGTCGGAAACCAGAGTTCTGCGCCAAAAACCTAAAGTTGTGGCGGAAAAAATTCAACAGGATTTGGATGGAAGAGAAATTGCGGAGGCTGCGGTTCTCATGTGCCCAGATGCGGGATGGCAACTGGCCTTGATGAAGTTTATTTTGGACGAAACCAGGCGCTCATTTCCCTTTCAACTTAGGGAGATGGAAGACAGAAATTTATTCAATCCCGAAATCCGAGAGGAGACAAGAAAGCGGCAAGAGGTGGAGGGACTCTTAAAAGCCGCCTCCCGAGACCGCTCTCTAATCAAGGATTTGGGAGAAAAACTCCATCGATACGGTCTCTTTCAGGAATATGAAGACCGTTTCTTTTCTTTAATCTGATCACCCAAAAAAAAGGCATTCTTTTCGCAACAGGGATAATCATCCTTGCTCTGGTCCTTTGTAAAGAAGTCCTTTTTTATTCCTGGCAAGTGGAAGTGGATCCGGTGGCAATCTCTCAAGGACAGACACTCAGGGTAAGCCTAAAAGGCTCGCGTCCCTGGAGCCGCATTTCCTGCCGTTTTGACGGCAGAAACTATTCTTTTTATTCCACGGAAAACAATACCCGAAGGGTCTTACTTCCCGTCCCTCTTGAATCTGAACCTAGAACCACCTCTTTGGAAGTTAAAGAATCCGGCTATTTGAGATGGCGCCGGGAGTCTTTTCCCGTCCGAATATCTCCTGGAACATTTTCCAAAAGAAAAATTCGTCTTCCCCCCGCAAAGATGGCCCTTTTTTCCGATTCTCAAATTCCACAGGCCCGGGAAAAAATGATGCAGGCGCTTTCCACTCTCACGGCCTCACAGCTCTGGCAGGGAACTTTTGATATCCCGGTGGAGGGGCAAATGACCAGCCCTTTTGGCGGCCTTCGTCAAATAAGCCGGGATGCTCCCTGGAGGCACCATCTGGGAGTGGATTTCGGGACTCCTAAAAACTCAGAGGTGAGAGCCGCCAACTACGGGAAAGTTGTCCTCGCGGAACGTCTGCCTCTACAGGGAGGGATCATTCTCCTCAATCACGGTCAAGGAGTCGTGAGCGGCTATCTTCACTTAGCCAAAATACTGGTTCGAGAAGGAGATTTTGTTCAAAAAGGACAAAAAATAGGTTTGACGGGCTCGGAAGGCCTCTCCACAGCGCCCCACCTGCACTGGGGCCTCTATCTCTGGGAAACACCCGTAGATCCTATGGAATGGACACACCGCGAGTTTTAAGTCATGAAGATTGAGCTCATTGTCCTGGGGTCCGGAGCCTTTGCTCCCTCCCATGATCCCCGGGAGCTTCGCAACCCTTCCGGCTATGCATTAAAACTACCCAATGAAATCCTTCTATTTGATTTTGGATTCGGGAACTTAAGACAGTTGGTCAGGGCAGGTTTAAAGCCCTCCCAAATATCTCACCTATTCATCACCCACAGACATCCGGATCATTTAGGGGACCTCGCCGCCATTCTGTTCCATTTTCATTATGACACGTTGCCCAAAAACAGAAAGCTGACTCTGTGCGGACCCAAAGGATTCCGTAAATTCTTCAAAAACCTCCAAAAAGCCCACGCCCCCTGGATTTCTCCCAAAGGATATCATCTGACCGTCCGTGAAATGAACGATAACTCGCAACTCAAAACTCGCAACTGGCAACTCTCTTCCCTATCCGTCCCTCATTCCACAGAAGCAGTGGCATATAAATTTGAGGGCTATGGAAAGTCCTTCTGTTATACAGGAGACACCGCTTACCATCCTCGAATCGCTCAATTCGCTCAAGGTGCGGACCTCTTTGCCTTAGAATGTACCCTGCCAGGCCCCCGGGCCAAACACGGCCACATGACTGCCGCTCAAGCCATTCGCTTGGCCAAAGAATCCCGCGCCTCCAAAGCCCTCCTCACCCATCTTTCAGAAGAATCCCTAAAAACACTCAAACGGTTATCTCTCAAGGGGAATGGAACTCGTCTTCTCATCGCGTCCGACTTACAAAAAATAAACTTATAAAATGCTATGCTTGTAGTATGTATAAGAAACTTTTTTTGTTGTTTTTCTTTGCCACTACCTGCC